>NZ_JBFAMU010000258.1:0-7055 GCF_040656655.1 Micromonospora sp. NPDC049799 | reverse complement strand
CCGCGCCCGGGCGGACGCTGCCGACACGGCGCTGGCGGCGCGGGGGGTGTTCAGTCCGTCCGCCTGGCCGGCGGCACCGCGCAACCTGCTGGTCTACGGGCCGTTGGCGCTGCTGGTGCCACTGTTGCAGGTGGTGGTGCTGCTGACCTCCGGTGCGGGCGCGGTGACCGTGGCGGCGCTGGTCTGCGGGCTGCCGATGCCCGCGGTGGCCTTCGCGGCGGGCTGGACGGGGGTGGGCCGCCTGTTCCCGGCCGGCCCCGGCGGCCGGGTGGACCGGACGGCACGGCTCGGCGTGCTGGTCTGCCTGCTGCCGGCGGTGCTGGCCAGCGCCGTGCTGCTGCTGGCCGTGCTGGCCGGCTGACGACGACACCCGCGCCGGCCGCGCCGGAAACGCCTCGACCGGCCGACCCAGGTACGGGTCGGCCGGCCGGTGCCTACGTCGCGCGGTCAGCGGGACATGATCAGCGTCATCGCCTCGGCCCGGGATTTCGCGTCGTGCTGCAGGGTGCCACGGACGGCCGAGGTGATGGTCTGCGCGCCCGACTTCTGGATGCCGCGCATCGCCATGCACATGTGCTCGCACTCCAGGACCACGATCACCCCGCGCGGGGCGAGCCGTTCCATGAGCAGGCCGGCGATCTGCGAGGTCAGCCGCTCCTGCACCTGGGGACGACGGGCGAAGACCTCGACCAGCCGGGCCAGCTTGGACAGGCCGGTGATCCGGCCGTCCGGCCCGGGGATGTAGCCGATGTGGGCGCTGCCCCGGAACGGCAGCAGGTGGTGCTCGCAGAGGCTCATCACGTCGATGTCCCGGACGAGCACCAGCTCCTCGTGGTTGGCCTCGAAGGTGGTGGTGAGCACCTGGGCCGGGTCGACCCGGAGGCCGGCGAAGAGTTCGGCGTACGCCCGGGCGACCCGGGCGGGTGTCTGCTGGAGGCCGTCCCGGTCGGGGTCCTCACCGACGGCGATGAGGATCTCCCGGACGGCCTTCTCGATCCGGCCGAGGTCCATCGTGTCCTCGACGGGTCGACCGGTGAGCTTGCCGCTGATGAGTCGGGCGGCGACGTAGTCCAGGCCGTCCTCATCCGGTTCGGTCGCGGAAACGGCCAGCCCCCGGGAGTCCCGGGAGCTGGCCGTCTGGTCGGTGCTCAGTGCGTACCGTCCGAGTTGTTCGAGGCGGGGCCGCCGCCCACGGACGCGCCGTCGGCCTGGGCCTGCGCCTTGAGGGCGTTCTTCTCCGCCGGCGTCAGCACCGGCGGCTCGGTGGACGGCTGACGCTTGCCGAAGCCGTTGTAGGGAGCCATCGGCGGCCGCTTGGCGACCCGCGCGCAGATGCGGGCCATGTCGGCGGTGGAGAGGGTCTCCTTCTCCATCAGCTCCAGCACGATGTTGTCCAGGACGTCCCGGTACTCCACCAGGATCTCCCAGGCCTCGTCGTGCGCCAGCTCGATCAGCGCCCGCATCTCGCCGTCGATCTCGGCGGCGACGGAGTCTGAGTAGTCCCGCTCGTGGCCCATGTTGCGGCCGAGGAACGGCTCGTCGCCGCTGGTGCCGTACTTGATCGCACCGAGCTTGGAGCTCATGCCGTACTGGGTGATCATCGCGCGGGCCAGCTGCGTGGCCTTCTCGATGTCGTTGCCGGCGCCGGTGGTCGGCTCGTGGAACACCAGCTCCTCGGCGGCCCGGCCACCCAGGGCGTACGCCAGGGTGTCGACCATCTCGGCGCGGGTCTGGGTGTACTTGTCCTCGGTGGGGAGGACCAGCGTGTGGCCCAGCGAGCGGCCCCGGGACAGGATCGTCACCTTGTGCACCGGCGCGGCGTGCGGCAGCGCCCAGGCGACCAGCGCGTGCCCACCCTCGTGGTACGCGGTGATCTTCTTCTCCTGGTCGCTCATCACCCGGGTCCGACGCTGCGGACCGGCGATCACCCGGTCGATCGACTCCTCCAGGGAGTCGTTGGTGATGGCCCGCTGGTCCTTACGCGCGGTGAGCAGCGCGGCCTCGTTGATCACGTTGGCCAGGTCGGCACCGCTGAAGCCGGGGGTACGCCGGGCCACCGCGTCGAGGTCGACGTCAGGGGTGAACGGCTTGCCCTTCCCGTGCACCCGCAGGATCGCCTTGCGGCCCTCCATGTCGGGCGCGTCCACCGGGATCTGCCGGTCGAAGCGGCCGGGGCGCAGCAGCGCCGGGTCGAGGATGTCCGGCCGGTTGGTGGCGGCGATCAGGATGACGCCGCCCTTGGTGTCGAAGCCGTCCATCTCGACGAGCAGCTGGTTGAGGGTCTGCTCGCGCTCGTCGTGACCGCCACCCATGCCGGCGCCGCGGTGGCGGCCGACGGCGTCGATCTCGTCGACGAAGACGATCGCCGGGGCGTTCGCCTTGGCCTGCTCGAAGAGGTCGCGGACCCGGCTCGCGCCGACACCGACGAACATCTCCACGAAGTCCGAACCGGAGATCGAGTAGAACGGCACGCCGGCCTCGCCGGCGACCGCGCGGGCCAGCAGCGTCTTACCGGTGCCGGGCGGACCGAAGAGCAGCACGCCCTTCGGGATCTTCGCGCCGAGCGCCTGGTACTTCGCCGGGTTCTGCAGGAAGTCCTTGATCTCGTGCAGCTCCTCGACGGCCTCCTCGGCGCCGGCCACGTCCGCGAACGTGGTCTTCGGCGTGTCCTTGGTGATCATCTTCGCCTTGGACTTGCCGAAGTTGAGCACCCGGGAGCCGCCGCCCTGCATCTGCGACATGAAGAAGAGCAGCAGGAGCACCAGCAGGACGATGGGGAGCAGGTTGACGAAGAGGCTCACCCAGATGCTGTCGGACGACACCTTGACGTCGGCCGGGCCGGTGACCCGGTTGTTCGCCTTGGCCTCGAGGACCTCGTTCCAGACCTCGTCGCCGACCTCGTACGGGAACTGCGCCTCGATCCGGTCGGTGTCGGTGTCACCGAACTTGGTCTTGTCCTTCAGGTCCAGCTGGAGCGTCTGCTCCTTGTCCTGGAAGACGACCTTCTCGATACCGCCCTTGTTGAGCTGGTCGAGCGCGACGGAAGTGTCCACCCGGTGGTAGCTGGGACCACTGGTGAACAGCTGACTGAGCACAACGGCGCCGAGGATGACCAGGATGATCCAGACCACCGGTCGGCGGAAGAAACGCGTACGTTCCATGCTGTAGTCGAGCGCCGAGACGCCCGCATCCTCCTGATCGACGTCCTGACCGTCTGATGGTGTCGCCGCCTGCGCGGCGGCCGGAGCCGCCGTGCGGGCCGGCCTCGACCCCGGGGCGCGGATACTGCCGCGCCACGGTCATTCGACGGTACACCGTCAGTGCCACATGCGAGCTTGCGAGCCCAGCACTTACGCGTACGGCGAACCGGGGTTTGGGCCGGCGTGGCGGGAGCTCCCCGCCCGGCCTCCCGACCGCCCGGTCACGCGGGTCGAGGGGACGGGCGTGGAGTAGAGCCTCCACGCCACCGACCTACACCGTAGTCCGACCAGCTGAGAACCCGCTGAACGTCCGCTCGATGAACGCCGATGGGGTGCGGTCAGGTGCGCGCGTAGACCTCGGGCTTGAGCACGCCGACGTAGGGCAGCTCGCGGTACCGCTCGCCGAAGTCGAGGCCGTAGCCGACGACGAACTCGGTCGGGATGTCGAAGCCGACGTACTTGACCGGCACGGGAACCTTCACCGCGTCGGGCTTGCGGAACAGCGCGACCACCTCGACGCTCGCCGCCGAGCGGGACTCCAGGTAGCGCAGCAGCCAGGAGAGGGTCAGCCCGGAGTCGACGATGTCCTCCACCACGACCACGTGCCGGCCGGCGATGTCCCGGTCCAGGTCCTTGAGGATGCGGACCACGCCGGAGGAGGTGGTGCCCTGCCCGTAGGAGGAGACGGCCATGAACTCCAGCTCGGCCGGCGGGCCCTGCCGGCCCAGCGCGCGGGCGAAGTCCGCCATGAACATGACGGCGCCCTTGAGTACGCAGACCAGCAGCAGGCCGTCCTCGACGTGCGCGTAGTCCGCCGAGACCTGCTTGGCGAGTTCCGCGGTCTTCTCGCGGATCTGCGCCTCGGAGATGATGACGTGATCGATGTCGGCGTCGTACCAGGAGCCGTCAGCCATGACTCCTAGCCTGCCGTACGCGGATGGGCCTCCGTCGGCGGGGCCGCCCCTTTTGGAGCGGTCCCGCCCGGGATTTATGCCGCAAAGCCCACCAATCACCTCAGCAGGCGCGGGATCGCCAGCGGCGACCCTCGCGGGTCGGCTTCCAGTCCGCCGAGTCGCGGCTGTCGACGGTCAGGCCGGCGGCCGAGGCGAGGCCGAAGAGGGCAAGGAACAAGAGGAACAGCAGGAACTCCATGGCGGCGCTCACTTTCATCCGTTTCCTGTCGCTTTCGCCGCCGGTGCGCACCGGACACGAGTAAGTCTGCGCTCCGCTCCCCCGGCCCGACAGCGGCAGGATTGCCCCTGAACCTCGATTTCCTGCCACCTCTACGGTTACCCTCGTCACATGCTCCGATCCGTAGCCGTCATCGCCCTCCAGGACGTCGCCGCCTTCGAGCTGGGCGTGCTCGCCGAGGTGTTCGGCACCGACCGGACGGCCGACGGCTTCCCCGGCTACCGCTTCACCGTCTGCACCGCCGACGGCGAGCCGGTGCGCACCCGGTCCGGCTTCCTGCTCACCCCGCACGCCGACCTGGGTCCGGTCGACGAGGCGGACCTGGTGGCCGTCCCGGCCCACGCCGAGAGCACGGCCGTCCCCCCGCCCGTGCTCGCCGCGCTGCGCCGCGCCGCCGACCGGGGCGCGTACGTGTTCAGCGTCTGCTCCGGCGCGTTCGTGCTCGGCGAGGCGGGCCTGCTCGACGGCCGGGAGTGCACCACCCACTGGCGGTACGTCGACGAGCTGCAACGGCGCCACCCGACCGCCCGGGTCCGGTGCAACTCGCTGTACGTCCAGGACGGCCGGTTGCTCACCAGCGCCGGCACCGCGGCCGGCATCGACGCCGCCCTGCACCTGGTCCGCCAAGCGCACGGCTCGGCGACCGCCACCCGGCTGGCCCGGCGGATGGTGGTGCCGCCGCACCGGGACGGCGGGCAGGCCCAGTACGTCGAGGCGCCGATCCCCCGGACGCCCGACGCGCCCACCCTGGAGCCGGTCCTGGAGTGGCTGATGGGCCACCTGGACCGCCCGATCACCGTGGACGACCTCGCCGAGCGCGCCGGGATGGCTCCCCGGACCTTCGCCCGCCGGTTCCGTGCGGAGACCGGCACCACCCCGCACGACTGGCTGACCAACCAGCGGGTGCTCCTGGCCCGCCGCCTGCTCGAGGACACCGGGCTGAGCGTGGAGGTGGTGGCCGACCGGGCCGGCTTCTCCGACGCCGCAGCACTGCGGCACCACTTCGCCCGCCGCGTCGGCACCACCCCGCAGGGCTACCGCACCACGTTCCGGTGCCGGGCCGAGGCCGCCGCGCGGGGTCAGTAGCCGGCCGCGCCTCCGTCCACCCGGGACTCCGAGCCCACCGCGTAGCCACCCTCCGGACGGCGCCAGATCGCCTGCCCGTACCCGAAGAGCGACGGCTCGGCCGCGACGGTGACCTCGTGACCCCGGGCGCGCAACCCCGCGACCGCCTCCCGCCCCTCGGCGGTGGCGACCAGTTCCGGCTCGACCAGCAGCGTGCGCCCGGTGTGCCAGTACCAGCGCGGCGCGTCCAACGCCGCCTGCGGGTCCAGCCCCGCGTCGAGGGTGGCGGACACCAGCTGCACGTGCCCCTGCGGTTGCATGTGCCCGCCCATCACCCCGAACGGGCCGACCGGCACGCCGTCACGGCTCAGGAAGCCGGGGATGATCGTGTGGAACGGACGCTTGGCGGGACCGACGGCGTTGGGGTGCGCCGGGTCGAGGCGGAAGCCGAGGCCCCGGTTCTGGAGGGCGAACCCGTGCCCGGGGAGCACCACGTGCGACCCGAAGGCCAGGTACGTCGACTGGATCAGGCTGACCATCATCCCGCCGCTGTCGGCGGTGCACAGGTAGACGGTGCCGCCACGCTCGGGATCCCCGGCGGTGGGGTCGCCGGCCCGGTCCGTGACGAGCGCCCGGCGGGCCGCCACGTACGCGGGGTCGAGCAGGGCCTCCACCGGCACCGGTGCCCGCTCCGGGTCGGCCACGTGGGCGTGCGCGTCCGCGAAGCCCAGCTTGACCGCCTCGACCTGCCGGTGCAGCCGTTCCTCCAGGGACAGCGCGGCGACGTCGGTGCCGTCGAGGACCTGCAGCGCCAGCAGCGCGGCGAGCCCCTGCCCGGGCGGTGGCAGCTCCCACACGTCGTGGTCGCGGTAGTGGACCCGGACCGGGTCGACCCAGGTCGACGTGTGCCGGGCCAGGTCGACGCCGGTGAGGAAGCCACCGGTCCGGGCGGCGTACGCGTCCAGGGCCGCCGCGATGCCGCCGGAGTAGAAGTCCTCCGCGCCGGTGGCCGCGATCCGGCGCAGCGTCCGGGCGGCGTCCGGGTTCCGCCACCACTCGCCGGCCCGGGGCGCCCTGCCGCCCGGGGCGAAGACCCGCCCGAACTCCGCGTACTCCTCGCCGGTCAGGCCCGCGTGCCCGGCGACCGCGCGGGACCACGCGGCGGCGACACCGGCGGAGACCGGGTGTCCGTGCTCGGCGTACCCGATCGCGTCGGCGAACAGGTCGGCGAAGGGCAGCGAACCGAATCGGTCGTGCAGGTCCCGCCAGCCGGCCGGGGCGCCGGGCACGGTCACCGGCAGCCAGCCCCGCGCCGGCATCGCCGGCCCCCGGGCCTGCGCACCACCGAGCGCGTCCACCGGCTCGGTGGCCCGGCCGGCGGTAACCACGTCGACCAGTGCCCGGGTCAGCGCGGCCGGCGAGCGGCCGGAGGCGTTCAGGCCATGCAGGCGCTCGCCGTCCCAGACGATCGCGAAGAGGTCGCCGCCGATGTCGTTGGAGGGCGGCTGCACCACGGTCAGGGTCGTCGCGGCGGCCAGCGCCGCGTCGACCGCGTTGCCGCCGTGATGGCCGGCCTGTTCGCCGTCATGCTGATCAAAC
>NZ_JBFAMU010000257.1:0-7098 GCF_040656655.1 Micromonospora sp. NPDC049799 | reverse complement strand
CCGCCCCGCCGCCCCCCCCGCCCCGCCCCGGCCCCCCGCCCACCGGGCGCGCCGCCGCCCCGCCCCCGCGGCCGACCCCCCGAACCCCCTGCCCCCGCGCCGCCCCGCGCCGCCCCGCGCCGCCCGCGCCGCCCCGCGGCGACAAGCTCGCGCTGTTTCGTGGATGTAGTGGCATCTCTCGCGCTCTGATGCCACTACATCCTGGATCGAGCGTGATCTTGCAGGTCGCCGCCCACCGGCCAGCAGAACGCCGCCCACCGGCCAGCGGCCGGGGGCGGCGATCGGTCGATCCGTCCGGCGTCAGCTGCGCTCGGAGATGGCCTCGATGAGGTCACCCACCGGACGCTCGGGCAGGGAACGGGCCACGTCGGCGACGGCCACGATGCCGACGAGCTCGTGCCCGTCGATCACCGGCAGCCGGCGTACCTGGTGCTGGCCCATCGTCCGCAGGATCTCGGCCGCGTCGTCGTCCGCGCCGATGGTCACGGCCTCGCCCTGGGCCAGCTCACCGGCGGTGACGCTGGCCGGGTCACGACCCTCGGCAAGGACCTTCACGACGATGTCGCGGTCGGTCAGCATGCCCTTCAGCCGGTTGTCGTCCCCACAGATCGGCAGCGAGCCGACGCCCAGCTGGGCCATCTGCTTCGCGGCGGTCCGAAGGTCGTCCTGCTCACGGATGCAGGTCACGTCGTTCGTCATGATCTCGCGTGCGGTCGGCATGGGGATGCACCTCACTTTCGGGGGTTGTTGCTGTTCTCCTACCCCCGTCGCCCCGGGCCATGCACGCGGCGTCCCGCTCAGGTGGCGGGACGCCAGGTCGCGGCGGCGCGGCGCAGCCGGTCGTTGATCGCCCGGCCCACGCCCACCTCCGGCACCGGCTCGACCACGATCTCGTCGACGCCGGTGCGGTCCAACTCGTGCAGCGCCTCGAACAGCCGCGCCGCCGCCTCCGTCAGGTCACCGGCCGGGGAGAGCACCTCCACCACCGCCCAGGTGCCCGCCGGGCGGTCCCGGAACGCCAGGAAGCCCCGCCGGCCGCCGCCGGCCCCCGCCGGCTCCGCGCCGGACGCCAACCGCAGCGGCGTACGCGGCGCGTAGTGCGCGGCCAACGTTCCCGGCGCGACGGGCTGGCCGGAACTGCCCGGGCGTACGGTCACCGGGCCGGCCGCCTCCTCCAACGCCTCGACAGGCAACGCGCCGAGGCGCAGCACCACCGGCCGCTCACCCCGGGCGTCCACGATCGTCGACTCGATCCCGCAGCGTGTCGGGCCGCCGTCGAGCACCACGTCCACGGCGGCGCCCAGCCCCCGTACGACGTGCTCCGCCCGGGTGGGACTGAGTTGGCCGAACCGGTTGGCGCTCGGCGCCGCCACCGGCACGCCGGCCGCGGCGATCAGAGCCCGCGCGTGTTCGTGGTCCGGTACCCGTACCGCCATCGTGTCCAGGCCGGACGTCACGATCGGCGGAACCGCCGCCGGCCGGTCCACGATCAACGTCAGCGGTCCCGGCCAGAACCGCTCGGCCAACGCGGCCACCGCCGGCGGCAGCGGGCCGACCAACTTCTCCAGCTCCGCCGTGTCGGCCAGGTGGGTGATCAGTGGATCGAAGCTGGGCCGCGCCTTCGCCTCGAAGATCCGGGCGGCAGCCCGGGCGTCCAGCGCGTTCGCCCCGAGGCCGTAGACGGTCTCGGTGGGAAAGGCCACCAACCCGCCGGTACGCAGGACGGACGCCGCCTCGGCGATGCCGCTGTCGGCCGGTAGTACGCGCGGGGCTCCGGTGCTCACCCCTCCGACGCTAGCCTGCCGGCCACGACGTACCGCGCCCGACCGTACGGAACGTGACCCGGAACCGGGTGATCGTCAGCGACAGCGGCGTGGGCGCGTCCGCCACCCGGTCACGGGTAGACGCTCTGCACCGCGGCGACGAATTTCGGCACGTCCGGCCCCGCCGGGCCGGACGCCGTCGGGAACAGGGCCGTGCGCAGGTCGGTGGTCAGCTCGAGCTGGACGCCGGCGCCGTCGGCGTCCTTGTTCACGAAGTTGGCGGTCGACAGGCCGGCGATGTCGTCGGGCGCCGCTTCGGCCTGGAAGCCCTGGGCCCGCAGAGCCGCCGTCAGCGCTGCCCCCTTGACGGTGTCCCTCCCCCCCACGTAGACGATCCTGCCGGGTTTGGCGGTGCCGTGGATCGACAGCGCGTGGGGGCGCTGACGGATCAGGATCAGGCACTCCTCCACGTCCCAGTTTGTGCTCGTGACATGCAGTCTCGGGTAGTTGCCGGTGGGGAGCCTGCCCTTGAAGTGACATTCGGTGTGCCGGCCATCGGCGATGGCGGTCGCGATCTCACTGGTACGCAACTCGATCGAGCCACCGTGCGGGGCGACCACGATCAGCGGCGAATCGGTGATCTTCCAGCTGAGCTCCCAACCGGCCTGCGGCTCGACCTTCCGCAGGGCGGTCATCGACGGGTACTCCGCCACGTCCACCTCGGCTGCGGCCTGCTGCGGCGGCGCCTCACCGGCCCGGGCGAGCCCGTAGCCGGCGGCCAACACGACCGGCACGGCGAGGGCACTGAGGATCCATTGCGTACGGCCGTTCACAGCTCTCCTGTCCGACGCGTGCGGCGCGCCTGTGGTGGGAGCCATGATCTCAGAGGACGGTCCGCGGCGGTGTCCCCGCGAACGGGGGTGTGCGCCGCTGTCCACCACGATGGACGGACAGCGCGTCGACCTGAACCGTGGTAGACGTCAGCCATGCGAACGACCTTCGTTCTGCTGACGAGCCCCTTCCTCGGGCCGTCGGTCTGGGAGCCGGTCGCGGCGGTGCTCGTGGCACGCGGACACGACGTCGTCGTTCCGTCGCTCCCACCGGTCCCGCTGCACAGTCCCGACGAGGTGCTGTGCGCGCTGCAAGACTGCTTCCCGGAGCAGGGTGAACCGGTCCTGGTACCGCACAGCAACGCCGGCCTGTACGTCCCGGCGCTCGTCGCCGCACGGCCGGTACGGGCCGCCGTGTTCCTGGACGCCGTGCTGCCCCCGGCGAGTGGTCGCATCCCGGTCGCACCAGAAAGGCTGCGCGCGACACTCCGGAGCCGTGTCGGTGCCGACGGCCTGCTGCCGTACTGGAGCGAGTGGTGGTCGGACTCCGACGTCGCCGCGCTCTTCCCGGACCCGCAGACCCGCCGCCGGGTCGAGGCTGACCAGCGGCGGGTGCCCTGGGACTATCTCACCGCCGACGTGGTCGTTCCCCCCGGCTGGGACTCGGTCCCCGCCGGCTACGTGGCCTTCGGAACGACGTACGCCGACGAACTCCAGCGGGCGGCGGACCGTGGGTGGCCGGTGCGGTGTCTGGACGGTCGTCATCTCCACATGACGTGTGATCCGGAGGTTGTCGCCTCGACCCTGATCGAGGTCGCCGCCGAACTGCGCCAGCGTTGACGCCAGGTGTCGGGGCAGGGCTCAGCCACTCGCGCCCCCGCTGCTCAGGCGCGAGATCCACACCGGCCGTCACGACGAGTGTCGGCTCGCATCGGTCCCACGCCTTACCTGGCCGTTCCGACGCCGTCGCAGGGCCACTGCCGCCACTCCGGCGGCGAGGACCGCGAGCATCGCACCGGCCGCGAACCACCAGCGGCTCGGCGTCTGCTCAGGAGCGGGTGTGACCGCGGCAGCCGCCGACAACGCTGGGGCCGCGGACGGTGTGGCCGGCAACTGGCGGATCCCCGCGCACAGCCCGGTGCCGCCGCCGCTCGAATTCACCCGGTACCGGGTGCCGACGCGGAAGTCGTAGCCGCAGCTCACCTCGCTGCGCGCCACGCGCAGCCTCAGCGTGGCCCCCGACCCGGAGCCGCCCTTCTCGACGGTATCGACCGCGAGTTGCACCCCATCGCCCGTCACCCGCGTGACGGTGCCGACGACGATATTTTCGGCCTGCCCGTCCTGCTCGGTCGGGCTCAACGAGGCGCACGAGCAGGCCCAGGCGGGGCCTGCCGGTGAAACGACCAGGACGAGGCTGAGGCCGAGCGTGGCCAGGGCGACGAGAATTGCGGCGCGCAGCTTCATGCCATCACTGACGGGTCCGCGCGTCCGGGGGTTCCTTCCGTCGTCATCTCATCGCGGTGGGTACCGTTCGTCAGCTCCTCGCGTCGAACTGGGTGCGGGCGTGAAAGACGCGGTCCATGTGTGCCTCTGCCCAGGTCTTGATCGCGACCATCACCGGGAACAGGTCGTGGCCGAGCGGGGTGAGCGCGTAGTCGACGCGCGCAGGCACCGACGCCGTCACGGTACGGGCGACAAGACCGTCGCGCTCCAGTGTGCGCAGGGTCTGGGTGAGCATCTTCTGGCTGACGCCGGCGATGCGGCGGGCGAGCTCGCTGTGCCGCTGCGGGCCGTTGGCGAGCGCCGCGATCACCAGGGCCGCCCATTTGTCGGTGAGGGTGCTCAGCAGTTCCCGCGTCGGGCAGCCCGCCAGGAACGCGTCATAGTCGCGTTTGGCCTGATCTCGTCGTTGTCCGGCGGTCGTCGTCGTCATATGCCACCCCTTGTCGGTGCCCTAGGCACTTCCAGGTGCCTACTTACCAACGGTGCCCGAGCATACCTACCGTAATGGCGATCATGACGTTCAGCGGAGGGTGGGACATGCGCGCAGTCAGCTATGCACAGTTCGGAGGGCCGGAGGTTCTGCAGGTACTCCTTCGTCGACGCCGCAGCGGCCCACAACCGGCTGTGGCCCATGGCGGAATGCGCGGAGGCGTAGTCCTCGTTCCGTGACCTGCCGCGCTGGATTGCCGCCACGCCAAGCACTTCCTGCTGCGGGACCACGCGCGGTGCCAGCGGCTACGCGTCTTCGTCACTAGATCCGCTTCACTTCAAAGGGACTTGCCATGCTCATCACCATCGCCAACGTGCTCGCCGGACTGATCGGCGCAGGCATCATCCTCATCGGCGTGCGCGAATTCTGGGCGCCGCAGGCCGCCGCAGGCTTCGGTATCCCCAACACGCCGACCGAGGACCCCAACTTCCAGGCATGGCTAGCCGTCAAGGCCGTACGCGACATCGCTTCGGGAGTCTTCATCTTCATCCTGCTCGTGGGCGCGACACCCCACCTGCTCGGCTGGTTCATGCTGGCCGCCGCAGGCATGCCCGCCGGCGACGCACTGATCGTGTTGCGCAGCAAAGGACCCAAGGCCACCGCTTACGGCGTCCACGGGGCCACCGCCGCGGTGATGTTGGCGATCAGCGTGCTCCTGTTCGTCGGATAGCCCGTCGCCACGCAGCAAGTCTGCCGATCCTTCGAATGCGGTCTGCCCGGCCCGTCACGTGGTCGAGGACGGCGCTGATCCCCACACTCGTATGCCCTTGGAAGGAATCATGCTCAGTTTCGACATCACCCCGATAGGTACCGTCCAGAACGCGAGGACGGACGTCCAGCACACAGACAACTGGGGCGCCGTCCGCAGCACGATCACCGTCGACGAACGCTTTGGCGATGCGTGCCTCCAGGGCCTGGAGGACTTCTCGCACGTGGAGATCCTCTTCATCTTCGACCAGTTCCCGGACCACGGCGACTACCGCGAGCCCCGCCCCAACCGCGGCCGTCCCGACCTCCCGCCCGTCGGCGTCTTCGCCGGCCGCGGCCCTCGCAGGCCCAACCGCATCGGGGTGACGTGCTGCGCCATCGAATCCGTCCACGGCCGCGAACTGACGGTGATGGGCCTCGACGCGGTCTCCGGCACTCCGGTCATCGACCTGAAGCCAGTGATGGCCGAGTTCCTACCGGACAACGTCAAGCAGCCGGAATGGGTCAGCCGCCTGATGTCGGAGTACTTCCAGCCATGAGGCGAGACCTCGGCGCTCGACCTGACTCCCGATCAGCGCACCGATCTCTCGTCTCCACAAGCACGCCACCAACAGCCTGAGCAGAATCATCCAACGTCGTTCCGGCCGAAACACGAAAGCCCAGCTCGCGAACGAGCTGGGCTTTCTTCAATCGGACATACCCGATGTGCGGGTGGAGCCCAGGGGACTCGAACCCCTAACCCCTGCCTTGCAAAGGCAGTGCTCTGCCAGTTGAGCTAGGGCCCCGGGGCGGACGACGCCGCCAGGTGCTGGCAGGTAGGACGAGCAGGATCAGCGCAGGTCGGGAGCGGTGGTCGCCTCGTGCCAGAGAGCCCGCTCGTCGTTGGACGCCTTCACCCTGCGGGCCACGACAGCGGCCACACCGACGACGCCGACCAGGATCAGCAGCTTCTTGAACATTGGGGCTACCCCTCACGCTCGACGTGCCGTCGGACGGATGTGCGGTGGGGCTAGCTGGAATCGAACCAGCGACCTCAGAGTTATCAGCTCTGCGCTCTAACCGACTGAGCTATAGCCCCGCGTAGCGACGAGCAAGGTTAACCCATGCCGCCAGCCGCTCCCAAATCGGGGTCCGGCCGGCCGTCGCCCTGAACCTACCGGACCTTTGGCGCCCCGCCCACCGACTTACCGGCGACACCAGAAGATCGACTCGACGTCACTGAAGTTGGGGTGTCGGAGCGGCGCGGAAACCGCGACTTCAGTGACGTCGAGTGGATCAAGCGATGCCGGGGCCGACCGCACAGGAGTGCGGTCGGCCCCGGCGGCCGAATGTTTCAGTCGCGCTCGGCGAGGGTCAGCTCGATGCCGCCCACCAGGTCCGCGCAGACGTTGTAGACGAACGCCCCCAGGGTGGCGAGCGCCGTGAACAGCACGACGTTGACCAGGCCGATCAGCGCCGAACTCAGGATCACGCCACGGGCGGTGACCTGGAAGCCGCTGGCGCTCTGCCCGCCGCCGGCGTTGACCAGGTCCCTCAGGCTGTCGTTGACGCTGGTGAACACGCCCATCGCGTCGAGGGCCAGGTAGAGCACCGACGTGGCGACGACCACCACGATGAAGAGCACCACCGAGACCGCGAAGGCGAACTTCATCACCGACCACGGGTCGATCCGCTTGAGGTTCAGCCGGGCCCGGCGCGGTCCGCGGGACGCGGCCGAGCTGACCGAGGTACGCGCAGCGCGTACCGCCTCACCCACGCGGGCGGCCCCGACGGCGGCGGCACCCCCGAGCCCCGGCGGCAGGCC
>NZ_JBFAMU010000256.1:0-7124 GCF_040656655.1 Micromonospora sp. NPDC049799 | reverse complement strand
GCCGTCGGTGTGGGGGCGGCGGCACCTGCTGCGGCCGGTCCACCTCGGCGTGGCGCCGGAGGTCGAGGCGGCGGTGGCGGCGATGCGGGCGCGCGTCGACCTGTCCGGTGACACCGACTGCGTGCTCGCCACCAGCAGCACACCGGGCGTGTCCGACGAGTGCTGGCGCGGGCCGGTCGCCCGGTACGTGTGGGACCTCACCGATCGCCGAGCCAGCCGCTGGATCGTCCCCTTCGGCGCGTCCGGCCGCCCCGGCGACCCGCACTTCGACGACCAGCTCCCCCGGTGGGCCGACGGCCGGCTGATCCCCGTGGTCACCGACGCGCGACAGCTCATCCCGACGACCGGAGACGAGGCACCATGACCTACCGCGAGGCGATCCCCGGCTTCGGCGAGCTGTCGCTCGTCGTGCTCGACCCCGGCGCCCACGCCGACCTGGTGCACGGCTGGGTCACCCAACCCCGGGCGACGTTCTGGGGCATGGGCTCGTGGACGGTCGAGCAGGTACGCGAGATCTACGAGTTCGTCGACGGACTGCCCACGCACCACGCGTTCCTGATCATGCTCGACGGGGCGCCGATCGGCCTGTTCCAGAGCTACCAGCCGGAGGCGGACCCGGTCGGCGAACGCTACGAGGTGCAGCCCGGCGACGTCGGGATGCACCTGCTCCTCGCCCCCGGCGACGACCCGCCCCGGGGACTCACCACCGCCGTCGCCCCCGCCCTGTTCCGCTCCCTGTTCCGCGACCCGGCCGCGCGGCGGATCGTCGCCGAGCCGGACGTCCGCAACGACCGCGCGCTGCGCCGGCTCCAGCGGGAGGGTTTCACCCTCGACGAGGAGATCGACATGCCGGACAAGCGGGCCAGATTGGCGTTCCTGACCCGGGCCCGTTTCGAGGCGGACCACCGGGCGCCGGTCTGACCGACCGCCGGGCCGGCGGCACGCGCGCGGCCGGCCCGGCGGTCGGTCGGCTACCTTAAGCGACTGGATCGTCCGACCGGACGGAAGGGAGCGGCACGTGCGCGAGGACTTCCCCCGGTCCGTGGCCAAGGAACTCGACGCGGCCGACCCGCTCGCCCACCTGCGCGACCGGTTCGTGATCGCCGACGACGACCTGATCTACCTCGACGGCAACTCCCTGGGGCGGCTCCCCGCGGCCACCCCGGAGCACCTCGACCGGCTCGTCCGTCAGGGGTGGGGTGAGCAGCTCATCCGCTCCTGGCCGACCTGGATCGACTGGGGCCGCCGGCTCGGCGACCGGCTCGCCACCCACGCCCTCGGCGCCCGCCCCGGGGAGGTGGTGGTCTCCGACTCGACCTCCGTGAACCTGTACAAACTCGCCGCCGCCGCACTCGACGCCGCCGGCGACCGCCGCACCGTGCTGGTCGACGCCGAGGAGTTCCCCACCGACCGGTACATCCTCCAGGGCCTGGCCGAGGCGCGGGGGCTGACCCTGCGGACGCTGCCGTCCGACCTCGACGAGGGGTTGCGGACCGACGAGCTGCGGGCGGCCCTGGACGACGACGTCGCGCTGGTGGTGCTCTCCTCCGTGGCCTACCGCTCCGGGGCGCTCCAGGACATGGCGGCGGTCAACGACGCCGCCCGGCGCGCGGGCACCGTGGTGCTGTGGGACCTGTCGCACGCCGTCGGGGCCGTACCGATCGAGCTGACCGCCACCGGCGCCGACCTCGCCGTCGGCTGCACCTACAAGTACCTCAACGCGGGCCCCGGCGCCCCCGCCTTCCTGTACGTGCGACAGGAACTGCAGGCGACGCTGCGCCAGCCCATCCAGGGCTGGTTCGGCCAGCGCGACCAGTTCACCATGGGCGCCGGCTACGAGCCGGCGCCGGACCTGGACCGGTTCCTGGTCGGTACGCCACCGATCCTCGCCCTCGCCGCGCTCGACCCGTCCCTGGACGTGCTCGCCGAGGCCGGGATCGACCGGGTACGCGCGAAGGGCCGCCGCCTCGGGCAGATGATCGTGGACCTGACCGACGCCTGGCTCACCCCGTACGGTTTCCGGGTCGCCTCCCCCCGCGACCCGGACCGGCGCGGCAACCACGTCTCGCTCCACCACCCGGAGGCGCTGCGGATCTCGCGGGCGCTGGCGGGTGACGGGCGGGTGGTCGCCGACTACCGCACGCCGGACCGGCTGCGCCTCGGCGCCGCGCCCCTCTACACCCGCCACGTGGACGTGTGGGACGCCATGAGCCAGCTGCGCGACCTCGCCGAGCGACGCGGCTGGGAACGGGTGCCGGGCGGCCCCTCCCGGGTCACGTGAGCGGGTGGTACGCGTGACCGCCCGCGCTCAGGTGACCCGGGTACGCGCCCACATCCCGGACCGGGATCGACACGGCGGTTCACATCGTGAATCCTCTATCTTCATGTCCACCGGGTCCACGAACGCCCCGCCACCTGCCGAGGTCACCGACCATGACCGGGCTCCCGCCGCCCCGGTCCACTTCTGGCGGGGCCGATGGCGTTGGCTGCGGCACGAGTGGACGCTGGCCGTGCTCGGTGGACTCCTGCTGGCGGTGGCGCTGACCTGGCCGACGATGCGGCATCCGGCGAGCACGATCCCCGGCGACATCGGTGATCCGACGCTGCAGGCGTGGCAGATGGCCTGGGCCGGGCACGCCGTGCTCGGCAACCCGTTCGGCCTCTGGAACTCGAACACGTTCTTCCCCGAGACGTACACGTACGCCTACAGCGACACCCTCCTCGGGTACGCCCCGGCGGGAATGCTCGGCTCGGGCTTCGAGGCCGCCCTGGTCCGGTACAACGTGATGTACGTGCTGCTGCACGCGCTGGCGTTCGTCGGGGCGTACGCGTTGGTCCGGCAACTCGGTGCGGGCCGGTGGGGTGGCGTGGTCGCCGGGGTCGCGTGGGCGTTCGCGCCGTGGCGCCTGGCGCACGCCGGTCACCTGAACATCCTGTCCAGCGGTGGGATCGCGCTGTGCCTGGCGATGCTGGCCCGCGGTCACGGTTGGTCGTTGCGGCACGGGTACCGTCCGGAGCGCCGGCGGCCGGGCTGGGCGCTGGCCGGGTGGCTGGTCGCCGCCTGGCAGATCAGCCTGGGCTTCGGCATCGGCCTGCCGCTGGTGTACGTCCTGCTGGTCACGGTCCTGGTCGGGATCGGCGCCTACGGCCTGTCGTGGTGGCGGCGACGGGAGCGGCCCCCGTTCGGGCGGCGGTTGCTGGCCGCGGATCTCGCCGGTGGGGCGGTCTTCGGCGCGGTGACGGTGCTGCTGGGCCTGGTCTACCTGCGCGTCGTCGACCTCAACCCCCAGGCCGAGCGGTCGCTGGCGTGGACGGAGAGCCTGTCACCGCCGCTGATCGGCTTCATCACGGCTCCGGCGGATTCGTGGTTGTGGGGCGAGCGGCACGCGGCGGCCCGGGAGCAGTTGTCCTGGCCGCCGGAGATGGCGTTGCTGCCCGGGATGACTCTGCTCTGGTTGGCCGTCACGGGGCTCGTCGTCTCGGTGTACCCGGTCCGGCACCGCGTCGCGTTGGGACTCGGCGTACTCGGCACGGTGCTGCTGGGCCTCGGCGCCACCCTGGGTGACGGCGATCCGGGCTACCTGACGCTGTCCCGTCACCTGCCGGGGTGGGACGCCCTGCGCACGCCAGGCCGGATGATGCACTGGACCAGCCTGTTGCTGGCCGTGCTGGCAGCGGGCACGGTGACGGTGCTCGCCGAGGCGGTACGGCGGTGGTCGACCCGGGGCCGGCTGCGGTTCCTGGCGTCGGTGGTCCTCCTGGTGCCGCTGGCCATGGTCGCGCTGGAGGGCGTCAACCGGACGCCGCATCCGGTGGTGCCGCCACCGCCGGCCGCCATGCGGGCGGCGGAGGAACCGATGGTGGTGCTGCCCGCCACCGGCGGCGCGTACGACCTGATCTTCATGCTGTGGACGACCGACGGCTTCCCCCGCGTGACGAACGGGCTGGCCGGGTTCGAGCCCGCTACCCAGGCGCAGACCAAGGCCGCGACGGCTGCCTTTCCCGATCCGGGCAGCGTAGCGTACCTGCGGAGCATCGGAGTGCGGTCGGTGGTGGCCCTGCCGGGCTGGGCCGCCGGGACGCCGTGGGAGGGCATCGCGGCCCGGCCGGTCGACGGCCTGGGCATCATCCGGGAGGAGATCGACGGTGTGCTGGTCTATCACCTGTGACGCGGCGGACGCGGGGCGTCGCGGCGCGGGCCGGGCGGGGTGAGCGCCATGCTCCTGTCCGTGGTGGTGCCCTGCTTCAACGAGGAAGCGTCGGTGGAACGCCTGCACGCGGCGGTGACCGCCGCGACCGCGGACCTGTCCGACGTCGACGTCGAGGTGGTCTACGTCGACGACGGCAGTGCCGACGGCACCCTCGTGGCGCTGCGCCGGCTCGCCGCCGCCGACCCGTCCGTGCGGTACACGTCGCTGAGCCGGAACTTCGGCAAGGAGGCGGCGATGCTGGCCGGCCTCGAGCGGGCCGCCGGGGACGCGGTCATCATCATGGACGCCGACCTCCAGCATCCGCCGCGGTTGCTGCCCGAGATGGTGGCGTTGTACCGCCAGGGCTTCGACCAGGTGATCGCCCGCCGGGACCGCCGTGGGGACCGGTTCCTGCGGATGGTGGCCTCGCGGTCCTTCTACCGGGTGGTCAACTGGTGGATCGACGTACGGCTGCTGGACGGGGCGGGTGACTTCCGGCTGCTCTCCCGACTGGCCGTGGACGCGGTCCTGGCGATGCCGGAGTACAACCGGTTCTCCAAGGGGTTGTTCTCGTGGATCGGGTTCCGGACGGTGGTGGTCGCGCACCGCAACGAGAGCCGACAGTCGGGGCGGAGCAGGTGGACGTTCGGCAAGCTCTTCAACTACGCGTTCGACGGGCTGCTGTCGTTCAACAATCGGCCGCTGCGGTTGGCGATCTACGGCGGCCTGTTCCTCACCCTGCTCGCGGTGGTCTACATGGCCTGGGTGGTCGAGGACGCGATCAGCCGGGGGATCGACGTTCCCGGCTACACCACCACCATCATCAGCGTGATCGGCCTCGGCGGCATCCAGATGACGATCCTCGGCGTGATCGGGGAGTACATCGGCCGGATCTACTACGAGACCAAGCGCCGCCCGCACTACCTGGTGCAGGAGACCGAGGACCTGGTCACGGAGACCGGGGAGCCGCCTCGGGTCCCCGCCCAACCGGCGGCGCGGTCGGCCGAGCGCTTCCGGCCGGGCGGGCCGGCCCGCGAGGACCTCGCCCGACACCGCTCGCTCCGTCGTGCCGCGGGTGAATCCGTCCAGCGGTGGGAGAGTTGATGCGCCTGCACGTGGGGTGCGCGATGTGGACGCACAGGTCCTGGCAGGGGCGCTTCCTGGCGCACCCACTGCCGGCGCACGAACGGCTGCGGGCCTACGCCGCCTGGTGCACCGCCGTCGAGGGCAACACCACCTTCTACGCCACCCCGTCCCGGGAGACGGTGGCGTCGTGGGCGCGGCAGACCGACCCGGACTTCCGCTTCGTGCTCAAGCTGCCGAAGGTCGTCACCCACGAACGTCGGCTCACCGGCGCCGACGAGAAACTCCGCGTCTTCCTGGACGCGATCGAACCCCTCGGCCCGCGCGCCCACGCCCTCTGGATCCAGCTTCCGGGCTCGTTCGCCCCCGCCGACGTGCCGGCGCTGGCCCGATTCCTGCGCGGGCTGCCCACCGACCACCGGTACGCCGTGGAGGTGCGCCATCCCGCCTTCTTCGACGACCCCCGGGCGGCGCGGACACTCGAGGAGACGCTCGCCACGGTCGACGCGGAGTGGATCCCCTTCGACACCACCGCGTTCTTCCGCACCCCGCCGACCAGCGACGCGGAGCGGGAGGCCTGGACCAAAAAGCCGCGTACGCCGCTGCGGACCGATGCGCTGACCGACCGGCCGATCGTCCGGTACCTGGGCCGGGACGATCCCGCGCGGACGGTCGAGGGCTGGCAACGGTGGCTCGACGTGGTGAGCGGCTGGCTGCGCGAGGGCCGCTCCCCCACGGTCTTCGTGCACACCCCGGACAACGCGGACGCGCCCGACCTCGCCCGCGACTTCCACCGGGAGGTCCGGGCGCGCCTGCCCGGGGTCGAGCCGCTGCCCGAGCCGACGCCGGTCGGGCAGTCGACGCTGTTCTGAGCGAACACCGGCCGGCGACGTGGCGGCTGGTGGCTCACCGGCAGCGACGGCCGGTAGTACGCTGCGCCTTCATGGGCATCTCCCACCATGGACGCACGGAACGTCTCGATCTCACCGACCCGTCGCTGCGCGAGTGGACGTGCCGGGTCGTGCACGTCGACCCCGACCGCGGCATCGTGCTGGACCGGTCCGCCTTCTACCCGGGTGGCGGCGGTCAGCCGCCGGACCACGGCGTCCTGCTGTGGCAGGGGGTGCAGACCCGGATCCTGGGCACCCACAAGGGTGACGACCTCTACCTGATCCCCGCCGAGGGCGATCCGGTGCCCCCGGTCGGCACGGAGGTGCAGGGCGCGGTCGAGGACGACCGGCGGACCATGCTGATGCGCACCCACTCCGGGCTGCACGTCCTCTGCGGCGTGGTGTTCCGCGACTTCGGCGCGCTGGTCACCGGCGGCAACATGGAGCCGGGCGAGGCCCGGATGGACTTCAACCTGCCGCAGGTCCCGGAGGGCTTCAAGTCGCTGCTGGAGGAGGCGGTCAACAAGGAGCTGGTGACCGACCGGCGGGTGTCGGTCCGGGTGCTTCCGCGCGCGGAGGCGCTGGCCATCCCCGACATCGTGCGCACCCAGACCAATCTGATCCCGCCGGACGAGGAGGAGGTCCGCATCGTCGACATCGAGGGCCTCGACGTGCAGGCCGACGGCGGCACGCACGTCGCCTCCATCGGTCAGGTGGGGCGGCTGCAGGTCGTCAAGGTGGAGAGCAAGGGAAAGCAGAACCGCCGGGTACGCATCCGCCTCGCCGCCTGAACCGACCTCCGGAGCGCCGTAGGCGCGGGAGGCGCCGTCGGACGGCTACCGCGACCTGGCCCGCCGGATCCGAGTCACGACGAGCAGACCGATGGCGAGCAGAGCCAGTCCGGATCCTCCGGCCAGCACGAGCGGAACGGGAACGCCGCCGCCGCGGTCGATGTCGTCGG
>NZ_JBFAMU010000255.1:0-7132 GCF_040656655.1 Micromonospora sp. NPDC049799 | reverse complement strand
CGTCGCGCGGCCCGGCGACCTCGTGCCCACGCTCGCAGCGCAGCTCGACACGGACCTCGCCGCCGCAGTCGCGGTGGGCGACGGCGAGCGGGGAACCCTCCGGATCCGCGAGGTAGCGGTCACCCCATTCGAGCACCGCGACCAGGACCGGCCAGAGGTCGAGGCCCTTGCCGGTCAGCCGGTACTCGTGCCGGACCCGGCTGCCCGGCTCCCGGTACGGCTCGCGGCGCAGCACCCCCTGCTCGACGAGGGTGGCCAGCCGGTTGGTGAGCACCTGCCGGGGGATGCCGGTACGGACCCGCATGTCGTCGAAGCGGCGTACGCCGTTGAAGACCTCGCGCAGCACCACCATGGTCCACCTCTCGCCGAGGACCTCCATCGCGCGGGCGATGGTGCAGTTCTCGATCGACCAGTCCAGTGCCGGGGGTCTCATACCCGCCAGGCTAGGTCTGATTGACAGACTCAGCAACGCGGTGCAGGCTGAGTCCATGACGCAGACGCAGGACCCGGCGCGCAGCCGTACGTTCTCCTGGTCCGATCCGGGCATCAACGCGGCCCACCTCGGGCGACGCAGCGGCCTGGAGCTGCTGCGGGCGATGATCGCCGGCGAGCTGGCCGCACCGCCGATCATGCACCTGGTGGACATCGCCCGGATGGAGGCCGACGAGGGACGCGTCGCGGTCGAGCTGATGCCGCAGGAGTTCCACTACAACCCGCTCGGCACCGTCCACGGTGGGGTCATCTCCACGCTGCTGGACACCGCCGCGGCCTGCGCGGTGCACACCACGCTGCCGGTCGGCGTCGGCTACACCTCGCTGGACCTGAACGTGAAGTTCCTCCGCCCGGTCACCGTGAACTCGGGCATCCTGCGCTGCGAGGGCACCGTGCTCCAGCGCGGTCGCCGCACCGCCCTGGCGGAGGCCCGCCTGACCGACACGAGGGACCGCCTGGTAGCCCACGCCACCTCGAGCTGCCTCCTCTTCCCCCTGGACTCCCCCGCCTGACCCCCACGTCCCCGCCCGCGCCCTCCTCCCCTCGGCGGCGATCTTGCGGTCGCGCCCGGGGTACCCCGGTCAGCTTCGGGTGGCCAGGCGGGCGGCGCGGGCGTCGCGCTTCTCCTCGAAGCGCGCGGCGTGGCGCTCCAGGGCGTCGAGGTGCTCGGCGATCTCGTCCCGGGCGGCCTCGCCGTCGGCGTCGAGCCCGGTCACGCTGAACACGTCCCACTGTCGCAGCACCGGGACGACCACCTCGTCGCGGTGCTGCCGCAGGTCGTAGATGCCGGCCAGGGCGATCGCCACGGACTTGCGGGCGAAACCGTCGATGCCGGTGCCGGGCATCTGGAAGTCGGCGAGCACGTCGGCCACCGCGCGCATCGCCTGGCCGGGCGCCAGCTCGAACGCCGCACCAAGCAGGTTGCGGTAGAAGACCATGTGCAGGTTCTCGTCGGCCGCGACCCGCGCCAGCAGCGCCTCGCAGGCCGGATCGCCGGTCACCCGCCCGGTGTTGCGGTGCGAGATCCGGGTGGCCAGCTCCTGGAACGAGACGTACGCCAGGGAGTGCAGCACCTCGTCGCCGTGGACGTTGTGGTAGCCGGCCGACATGTGCGTCATCCGGGCCCGTTCCAGGGCGACCGGGTCCACCGCGCGGGTGACGGTCAGGTAGTCGCGGATGGCGGTGCCGTGCCGCCCCTCCTCGGCGGTCCACCGGTGCACCCAGGTCCCCCAGGCGCCGTCCCGGCCGAAGAGCGTCGCGATCTCGTGGTGGTACGAGGGCAGGTTGTCCTCCGTGAGGAGGTTGACGATCAGGGCGGTGCGGGCCACCTCGGGGACCGTGCTGTCCTCCGGGGACCACGCCTGCCCGCCGAGCGGCCCGTCGAAGGTGCGTCCCTCGCTCCACGGCACGTACTCGTGCGGGAACCACTCCTTCGCCAGCGACAGGTGCCGGTCGAGGTTCTTCTCCACGACCGGCTCCAGCTCGGTCAGCAGGGCGGTCTGGCTCAGTGTGGTCACGACGATCTCCCTACGGTGGCGTAACTTACGCCACCGTAGGTCCGATCGGCCGTACGCGCCAGTAATGTCTCAGCTGACCAGAGGCTTCAGGTCCACCGCGGGCGGCATCCAGGTTCCGGCCGCCGCGGCCACCTGCTCGCCGGAGCGGATGTCCTTCACCTGGTCGCCCTCGGCAGCGGGGAACCAGACGTACGGGATCCCGCGCCGCTCGGCGTACCGGATCTGCTTGCCGAACTTGGCGGCGCTCGGCGACACCTCGGTCGGGATGCCCCGGGACCGCAGGGCCTCGGCGACGGCGTTGCTGGCCGCCCGCTCCTCCTCGTTGGTGACCGCGACCAGGACACAGGTCGGCACGTCCCGGGACACCGACAGCGCACCGGCGCCGAAGAGCAGCCCGAGCAGCCGGGTGACCCCGATCGAGATGCCCACACCCGGGAAGCGGACGTTGCCGGAGCTGGCCAGGTTGTCGTACCGGCCGCCGGAACACACCGAGCCGAACCGCTCGTACCCTTCGAGCTGCGTCTCGTACACGGTGCCCGTGTAGTAGTCGAGGCCGCGGGCGATGCGCAGGTCGGCCACGCAGAGCCCCGGGGAGTGCGCCGCGGCGGTGTCGACCACCCGGACCAGCTCCTCGACGCCCTCGTCGAGCATCGGGTCGGTCACGCCGAGGGCCCGGACCGCGTCGGCGAAGGAGGCGTCCGGCGCGGAGATCTCGGCCAGGGCCAGGCACGCCTTCGCCTGCGCCTCGCTCGCCCCGGCCGTCTCGGCCAGCAGCTCGGCGACCTTCGCCGGGCCGACCCGGTCCAGCCGGTCCACCGCGCGCAGCGCCGCCGCCGGGTCGGTCAGGCCGATCCCCCGGTAGAAGCCCTCGCAGATCTTGCGGTTGTTGACCTGGATCGTCACCGGCGGGACCGGCAGCGAGCGCAGGGCGTCGCCGATCACCAGCGGCATCTCCGCCTCGTAGTGCGCCGGCAGGGTGTCCCGGTCGACGATGTCGATGTCGGCCTGGACGAACTCCCGGTAGCGGCCCTCCTGCGGCCGCTCACCCCGCCACACCTTCTGGATCTGGTAGCGGCGGAACGGGAACTGGAGCTTGCCGGCGTTCTCCAGCACGTACCGGGCGAACGGCACGGTCAGGTCGAAGTGCAGGCCGAGCGCGTCGTCACCGGCCGGGCCGTCCTCGTCGGCCTGCAACCGGCGGATCAGGTAGACCTCCTTGGAGGTCTCCCCCTTGCGCAGCAGCTGGTCCAGCGGCTCCACCGCGCGGGTCTCCAGCGGCGCGAAGCCGTACAGCTCGAAGGTGGCGCGGATCCGGTCGAGGACGTACTGCTCGATCATCCGCTGGGCGGGCGTCCACTCCGGGAAGCCGGAGATGGGCGTGGGCTTGCTCATGATGCTCCTTCGGCACCCGCGCGGGCGGCGCGCGGGGAGGTCGTGGTGCGGCCGGTCCTACAGGCCGCGGGTGGGTGCCGCCGGTCGCGCGCCGCGGTCCGCCGCCACCTCGCGGAGGTACGGGTTGGTCGCGCGCTCGCGGCCGATGGTGGTCGCGGGGCCGTGGCCGGGCAGGACGACGGTGTCGTCGGCGAGCGGGAGGATCTTGTCCCGCAGGCTGGTCATCATCGTCGGGAGGCTGCCGCCCGGCAGGTCGGTGCGCCCGATGGAGCCGGCGAACAGGACGTCACCGGAGAGGCAGAGCTGGTCCGCCTCCCACGACGAGCCCGTGGCCGGCAGCCGGAACAGCACCGACCCGCCGGTATGGCCGGGGGCGTGGTCGACGGTGATCTCCAAGCCGGCGAGGCTCAGGGTGGCGCCGTCGGCCAGCTCCGCCACGTCCTCCGGCTCGGTGTAGGGCAGCCGGCCGCCGAACAGCGCGGTGAGATCGGCGGACAGCCCCTTGGTCGGGTCGGCGAGCATCTCCCGGTCTCCCGGGTGCACGTACGCGGTGATGCCACGGGCGCCGCAGACCGGGGCGACCGAGAAGGTGTGGTCGAGGTGGCCGTGCGTCAGCAGCACGGCGGCGGGGTTCAACCGGTGCTCGGCCAGGAGCGCGTCGAGCCGGTCGAGCACCCCGATGCCGGGGTCGACCACCACGCACTGCTCCCCCGGCGCAGCGGCGACCACGTAGCAGTTGGTGCCGAAGGCGTCCGCGGGAAAGCCGGCCACGAGCACGTCCGCTCCCCTTCCGTCGAGATGTCCGGTCCCGATCCGAGCCTATCGGGCGGCACGAACGGATTCGTCGGGCCCGCCGCACCCGGTGGCCGGAGCCGACAGTGACACGTTCCGATAGCCGCAGCCCCGACCTCGTACACCACATCCACAGGCCGTGGCCGTACACTCTGGCGGGCGTGTGGCGTGGCGCACCTGCCACCGGCGCGGGCGCGCGGCGCCCGACCGCCACGGACCAGGGTAAAGGAAGGGGAGCACGGGTGGCTTCCAGCAGGGACCGGCAGCGCAAACTCGCGCGGGCCAAGCTCGACCGGCAGCTCGTCCGGCGAGCGGCCGCGACCAGGCGCCGGCGGCAGATCCAGGCCGGGGTCGGCACGGCCGTCGTCCTGGCGCTCGTCGTGGCCGGTTCGGCGTGGGCGCTGGGCGCCTTCGACTCCGATCCGAAGGAGAACACCGCCGCCGAGGACGTCTGCCTCTGGACCCCGCAGGACGCCACGGCGAACACCAACCTCCGCGACGTCGGCACGCCGGCCACCAAGAGCCTGCCCACCGAGGGCACCCGGACGATGACCGTCGTCACCAACCAGGGCGCCCCGGTCACCGCCGAGCTGGACCTGGCGTCCGCGCCCTGCGCGGCGGCCAGCATCACGCATCTGGCCAGCAAGTCGTTCTACGACAACACCAAGTGCCACGAGATCACCACCGAGGGCGCCGTCCGCTGCGGCGACCCCAGCGGCACCGGTCTCGGCGGCCCGACCTACTCGCTCTACGACGAGAACGTGCCCGACCCGGCACCGTCGGCGAGCCCGGCGCCCGGCGCGCCCGCGACCTACCCGAAGGGCACGGTCGCCATGGTCTCCACGCCGCCGGGCGTCACCGGCAGCCAGTTCCTGATCTTCTTCAAGGACTTCACCACCGCCGACCCGAAGTACTCGATCATCGGACGGGTCACCGGCGGTCTGGCCACGGTCGAGAAGATCGGCGCCCTGCCGACCGTGGACAATGGGGCTGGAGCCAAGGTCAAGCCCAAGGACGACGACGTGGTCGTGCAGAGCCTGACCGTCACCGAGCCGGCCCCCGCCGAGGTGACTCCGACCCCGGCCCCGTCGGCGTCGGGCACCCCGGCGGCCAGCCCGAGCGCCGGCTGACCGGCCACCCACCGTGAGCGGCACCGACCGCGTCCGAAAGCCCAGGAGGATCCAGGCGTGACGTCCACCAGAGAGCGTCAGCGCGCGGCGGCCCGCGCCCGGCTCGAGAAGGAGATGGCCGAGCGGGCCGCCCGTGCCCAGCGGCGGCGGCGGACCCAGGCGGTCGTCGGGGCCGGTGCGGTCCTGCTGCTCGTGGTCGCCGGAACGGTCTGGCTGGTGTCCGCCCTCGGCGACGACGATCAGACCGACACCACGGCGACACCGCAGGGCGCCGCCCAGTGCGCGTTCACCGAGATCCCGGCCGACCAGCGGACCCCGCAGATCAAGGACGTCGGGCTGCCGGCGAACCAGCAGCCGAACACCGGCACCCAGACGCTGACGCTCGAGACCAACCTCGGGCCGATCACCGCCAAGGTCGACCGGTCCAAGGTGCCCTGCACCGCGGCCAGCTTCAACCACCTGGCGGAGAAGAACTTCTTCGACAACAGCAAGTGCCACCGGCTCGTCACCGAGGGCATCAAGGTGCTCCAGTGCGGTGACCCGAGCGCGACCGGCAAGGGCTGGCGGGAGACCGACGGCACCGGCGGCCCGAGCTACCGGCTCAGCGAGGAGAACCTCCCCACCGACCAGCGTCCCCCGTACCCGGAGGGCGTGATCGCGATGGCCAACTCGGGCCAGCCGGGCAGCACCGGCAGCCAGTTCTTCATCGTCTACGGGGACTCGCCGCTCGACCCCAACTACACCGTCCTCGGCACGATCACCGGCGGCATGGACATCGTGAAGCAGGTCGCGGCGGCCGGTGACGACAAGGCGTTCGCCCAGCAGGCCGGTGGTGGTCACCCGAAGAAGGAGATCACCATCAACAAGCTCACCATGAGCGCCCCGCAGGGCTGACCCCCGCCGTACGCGACAGCGCCCGCCGGCATCCGCCGGCGGGCGCTTCGTCGTGTGGTGGCCGGCGCGTCAGCACGCCAGGTCGCGCCGCTGGTACCGCACCACCCCCACCACGCCGAGGAGCAGGGCCAGCACGGCCATGACCACGGTGGCCGCGACGTTCGGGGCGTCGTCCGGGACGGCGGCGAGGTGGCGGAACGGTGACAAGCCGGCGGCCCACCCTGGCGCGCCGACGCTGTCCGCGACGACCTGCCAGAGGAAGCCGCCGGCGCCGGGCAGGACCCCCACCGCCAGCACCGCACGAGGCCTCCACCCGAGGGCCAGGACTGCCGCGCCCAGGCAGAGCAGCACGATCGGAGCGACGTTCGCGGTGCCGGCGAGGGCGGCGGCCAGCGGGAGGTCTGCGCCGACGGTGGCGGCACCGGACCAGGTGGCCACCCCGGCGACCGTGAGGAGCACCGCGACGCCCGCGAGCGTGGCGAGGACCTCCGCGCCGAGTAACCGGCCCCGGGTGACCGGCTGGGCGTGCAGCGCGGTGAGCCGGCGATCGGTCTCCGCCGCCGCGAACGCCGCCATGCGCACCGCGGCAAAGGCACCGACCGGGACGGCGAGCAGCGCGAACAACGCCGCCGCGTAGCCCCGGACGCTGCCGAGACCCCCGAAGCCGGCATCGGCGGCGAGCGTGGCGAAGCGGGGGTTGTCGGTCAGGAAGGCGGTCATCTCGGCGGCGAGCACGCCGATCAGCAGGAAGTACGCGGCGATCCCGGCCGCCCAGCCGGCGAGGGGGCGCAGCAGCCGTCGTACCGCGAAGGCGTCGACCGAGCCGAGCAGCCACCGCCGGGGCCGCCGCCCGGCGGACGCCGGCAGCAGTCCGCCGCGCACGTCCCGCCGGCCGGCCAGGACCAGCGCGGCGAC
>NZ_JBFAMU010000254.1:0-7151 GCF_040656655.1 Micromonospora sp. NPDC049799 | reverse complement strand
GTGCCTGCGCCGGCGGTGCCTGCGCCGGCGGTGCCTGCGTCGGCGGTGCCTGCGTCGGCGGTGCCTGCGTCGGCGGTGACGGTCGGCACCAGCACGTCGATGGGCTCGTCCATGGACACTTGTCCGACACCGTACAGCGCGGCGGCGGAGCGACCGGCGATCGCCGAACCGGCGGGAACCAGCCAGCGGAGTGCGGCCCGACAGCGGTGGCGGTGGGTGACCGGGAGGACCGCGTCGGCGTAGACGTCCCGGAACAGGGACCGCCACGCCGAGCTGCGGAGATCGTTGCGCGTGAGTAGACCGCGCGACACGGCTGTCGAACCACGGAAGATCCGCCCGCGCAGTTGGGGCGGGCGTCGGGGCGCCTTCGGCATGCCGTCCACGGTGCCGGAAAGGACCGCGCTCTCGCTGTCCCCTGTGGATAACCCGGCGCCGTCGTCCATGATCGTGCTCGAACAGCGAAGTAGTGGCCTCCCGGAGGGATGGAGGCCACTACTTCATGGATCGAGCGCGATCTTGCGGGTCAGCCCGCCCGACGCGCGGGGCGGGGGACAGGGGGCGGGGTCAGGCGGCGGTGGACCAGATGGCCTGGAAGGCCGCCGCCTCGCCGGCCAGCCACTGTTCGATCTGGTCGGCCCTGGCGCTCTCGGGCATGTGGTGGGCCTGGCCGCGGCGGACGTCGACCAGAACCGGCTCGGCGTGCGGCAGCACCGCGTCCATGTGGCGGGCCATCAGGTGCAGGGTGGCGAGCACCGCCTCCTCGCTGGGCGGGGCCTCGTCGAAGTGCAGTCGGACGGCCTGCACGCGACCGTCGGCGTGGCGTACGCCGAAGTGGGGGTTGATCTTGACTGGCAGGTCGCCCAGCATGGCCAGTGCGTCCCGGGTCTGGGCGAGGTCGACGTCGCGGGGCTCGCCCAGCGAGTGCAGCCAGGCGGTCGCTCCCGGGACGAGGGCCTGGTAGAGCGGGCGCCAGCGGGGCTTGACCACGTCGACCACCTGGTCGAGGTGGGTGCCGCCGGTGTGGAAGGCGATGTCGGCCTTGAGCGCCTTGACGAACTGGCCGTGCGGGTTGAAGCCGGAGCGGCTGGCCCGCTGCTTGCGCAGCCCGCCGACGAAGGTGGCCTTGGTGGGCCCGGTGCGGTCGACGTAGCGGGTGAACCCGAGCAGGGTGGCATAGGGGGTGAGCGGGGCGGTGGAGGTGGGCGCGGTCACGGGCGTCCTCCCAGGTCAACAACTCGATTAGTACATACATTCTAATCGACGGGGGTGACATCGCCCAGGCCTCCGGAGGACTTCCGGCGTGGGTTGTGCGGGCCGTCCCCACGACCCGATCGACCCGATGTGGGTTCACCGGGGGAGACGGGGCATCGGCGCCGGTGATCATTGGCTAGAGTGCGGGCTCCCATCGTTCTTTCGGAGCACAGATGACATCCCTCACGGCCCGTTGGCCGCGCCTCGTCGCCGCCGTGGCGGTGCTGGCCACGACCGCACTCTTCAGTCCCGCGGCGCCCGCCCGCGCCGCGGACCCGTTGCCGGACCTGTTCGTCTCGTTCACCACCGAGCCGGTGGCGGAGATCGACAACAGCGGCGCGCACATCGGCATGTACGTCTACAACTACGGCGAGGCCCGGGCCACCGCGGTCACCGTCACCCTCGACCTGAGCGAGGTCTCCGACCGGGTCGTCGCCTCCGTTCCGGAGTGGACCGACTTCTGCAAGCTCGAGGGCGAGAAGGTCACCTGCCGCATCGGGGTGCTCGAGGCGGGCCAGATCGAGACGGTGTACCCGCTGGCGCTGGCCAGCCGCCAGGGTGCCGCACCCGGCGACGCCGGCTCGGTCGGTGTCACCATCGACGGCGCGGAGGACGACGCGAACCCGGGCGACAACACCACCACGTTCCCGGTGACGGTGCGTCTGTCCGGCCCCGACCTGGTCGCCGCCGCCAAGGATCTGAACAGCGCGGCGGCCCCGGTCGGCCCCGGTGACACCGCTCCACTGCACACCGGCGTCTTCAACGAGGGCGACAGCGACGCGACGGACTTCACGGTCTCGGTCCACGCCCCGACCGGCGCCACCTTCGCCGAGCGCTACAGCGACTGCACCTACACCGACTACTACCCGAAGGACATCGGTCCGCCCTACGTGTACGGGCCGAGTGTCGTCACCTGCGTGGTTCCGCTCACCCTGGCACCCGGCGACGGCCTGCTGTTCTTCGACGAGCAGACCGGCACGTCGTTGTTCAACCTGACGTTCGGTCGTAACCTGGCCGGTCCGGAGGAGAACTACGGGCTGTTCACCGTCGCCCTCGCCGAGGAGGCCCGCGCGGCGAAGGCGGGCACGCGTGTCAAGGGCACCGGGCCGTCGTTCGCCACTGCCGCTCGTGGGCTGCACGCGAAGGCCGTGAAGGCCGGTCTCGCCCGGCAGAGCGTCGTGCAGCGCGAGCTCGACGACCAGGACAACTTCGCGGACTTCCGGTTCTGGAGCAAGCCCAACACCCTCGACGTCGCCGTCACCGCCAAGCCGGTCGCGGGCGCGGTCGGGCAGACCGTCGACCTCACCTACGAGGTCGTCAACAACGGACCGTCGGACGGCGGTGGTCCCGGCGTGCTCATCACCGCGCCGACCGGCACGGTCCTGCTGCCCGCCGAGTGGTGCTACACCGACGGCACCCCGGGGCGGACCGAGCCCGAATCGGCGAAGCTGCGGTGCAACTTCGAGAGTGAGTTCCCGTCCGTCGCCTCCGGCTACGGCAGGATCACGGCCACGGTCAAGCTGAAGATCAAGTCGGCACCGGGCGCCGACGGCACGATCGTCGTCGACGGCGCCACCTCGTCCACCGAGTCGAAGCCGGCGAACAACACCGCCCGCATCGTCTTCGCCTCCGGCGGCGGTTCCGGCGGGGACGACGACGGCGGCTCCGGCGGCGGGCTGCCGGTCACCGGCGCTCCGGCGATGGCCCTCGCGGGCACCGGTGTCGCCGTGCTCGCGCTCGGTGCCGTCCTGCTCGTGCTGTTCCGCCGTCGCCGCATCGTGCTGCAGGCGCCGCGCGACTGATCAGCGCCAGTACACCCGGCGGGGGGGGGGGGGGGGGGGCCCCCCCCCCCCCCCCCCCCCCCGCCGATCCGTGTGACGGGCTCAGAGCTGACCGACCGAGGTGATCCGGACGACCGCGGCACCCGCCTCGTCGGAGGCGGCGAGGTCGACCTCGCCGCTGATGCCCCAGTCGTGGTCGCTCTCCGGGTCGTCCAGGATCTGCCGGACCGTCCACCGGTCCCGGCCCTGCTCGATCATCAGCAGCGCCGGTCCGCGCGCGTCCGGGCCGACCCCGATCCCGTCGTACGACTCGAAGTACGGCTCCAGCGCGTCGGCCCAGGCGTCGGCGTCCCACCCGGACGCGGCGTCCAGCTCGCCCAGCAGGTCCCAGCGGCGCAGGGCGGCCAGCTCGACCCGGCGGAACAGCGCGTTGCGCACCAGCACCCGGAAGGCCCGCGCGTTGCGGGTGACCGCCGGCGGACGGTCGTCGAGGGCGGCCTGCGCCGAAGCCACGTCCGACGGATTGCGCAGCCGCTCCCACTCGTCGATCAGGCTGGAGTCGACCTGGCGGACCAGCTCGCCCAGCCACTCGATGAGGTCGACCAGCTCCTCGGTCTTGGCGTCCTCCGGCACGGTCTGCCGCAGCGTCTTGTACGCGTCGGCGAGGTACCGCAGCACGAGGCCCTCGGACCGGGTGAGGGAGTAGAACTGCACGTACTCGGTGAAGGTCATCGCCCGCTCGTACATGTCCCGGACGACGGACTTGGGGGAGAGCTGGTGGTCGGCGACCCAGGGGTGGCCCTGCCGGTACATCTCGTACGCCGCGTCCAGCAGCTCCGCCAGGGGCTTGGGCCAGGTGACCTCGTCGAGCAGTTCGAGGCGTGCCTCGTACTCGATGCCCTCGGCCTTCATCGCGGCGACCGCCTCGCCGCGGGCCTTGAACTGCTGCGCGGAGAGCACCTGGCGCGGGTCGTCGAGGATCGACTCGATCACCGAGAGCACGTCGAGGGCGTACGAGGGGGACGCCACGTCGAGCAGCTCGATCGCCGCCAGGGCGAGCGGCGACAGGGGTTGGTTGAGGGCGAAGTCGAGCTGGAGGTCGACGGTGAGCCGGACCCGTCGGCCGGCCTCGTCCGGCTCGTCGAGCTGCTCGACGACCCCACCGGCGCGCAGCGCCCGGTAGATCGCGATGGCCCGGCGGATGTGCCGGCGCTGGGCGGCCCGGTCCTCGTGGTTGTCGGTGAGCAGGTGCCGCATCGAGGCGAACGCGTCGCCGGGACGGCCGATGACGTTGAGCAGCATCGAGTGGCTGACCTGGAAGCTGGAGGTCAGCGGCTCCGGCTCGGCCTCGACCAGGCGCTGGAAGGTCGGCTCACCCCAGCCGATCGAGCCCTCCGGCGGCTTCTTCTTGACCACCTTGCGGCGCTTCTTCGGGTCGTCGCCGGCCTTGGCGAGGGCCTTCTCGTTGTCGATGACGTGCTCGGGGGCCTGCACGACGACCCGGCCGAGGGTGTCGAAACCGGCCCGGCCGGCCCGCCCGGCGATCTGGTGGAACTCGCGGGCCTTGAGCAGCCGGGTGCGCACCCCGTCGTACTTCGACAGGCCGGTGAACAGCACGGTGCGGATCGGTACGTTGATGCCGACACCGAGGGTGTCGGTGCCGCAGATGACCTTGAGGAGACCGGCCTGGGCGAGGGTCTCCACCAGGCGGCGGTACTTGGGCAGCATGCCCGCGTGGTGCACGCCGATGCCGTGCCGGACCAGCCGGGACAGGGTCTTGCCGAAGCCGGAGGTGAACCGGAAGTTCCCGATCGCCTGGGCGATCATGTCCTTCTCGGCCCGGGTGCAGACGTTCACGCTCATCAGCGCCTGGGCGCGTTCCAGCGCGGCGGCCTGGGTGAAGTGCACGACGTACACGGGTGCCTGCTTGGTCTGGAGGAGTTCCTCCAGGGTCTCGTGCAGCGGGGTCATCGCGTACGAGAAGAGGAGCGGGACCGGCCGCTCGGCCGAGCGGACGACGGCGGTCGGCCGGCTGGTGCGCCGGGTCAGGTCGTCGACGAATCGGGTGGTGTCGCCGAGCGTGGCGGACATCAGGACGAACTGCGCCTGCGGCAACTCGATCAGCGGCACCTGCCACGCCCAGCCCCGGTCCGGCTCGGCGTAGAAGTGGAACTCATCCATGATCACCTGGCCGACATCGGCCCGGGTGCCCTCCCGCAGGGCGAGGTTGGCCAGGATCTCCGCCGTGCAGCAGATGATCGGCGCGTCCGCGTTGACGCTGGCGTCACCGGTCAGCATGCCGACGTTCTCCGCGCCGAACACCTCGCAGAGCGCGAAGAACTTCTCCGACACCAGCGCCTTGATCGGCGCGGTGTAGAAGGTGGTGCGACTGTCGGCCAGGGCCGCGAAGTGCGCCGCGATCGCGACCAGGCTCTTACCGGAGCCGGTCGGCGTATTCATGATCACGTTGGCGCCGGAGACGATCTCGATGACCGCCTCCTCCTGATGGGGATAGAGGTCGAGGCCGCGCTCGGACGCCCAACCGGCGAACGCGTCGAACAGGGTGTCGGGGTCTGGGCTCTTCGGCAGCGCGGCGGTGAGTGTCATGGCGCGTCCATGGTGCCTGGATCATGACCCCGCACGCCAACCGGGGCGGTCACCGACGGTGGTAGACCAGATCCGCGATCGGCCGGCCGGCGACCAGGGCGCGGCGCTCGAACTTCGTCACCGGGCGGTGCGCCGGGCGCGGGGCGAAGCCGTCGTACGCGTTCACCAGCCCCGGATCGCCGTCGAGGGTGTCCCGCATCGCCTCGGCGTACTCGGCCCAGTCCGTCGCGCAGTGCAGCGTGCCGCCCGGCCGCAGCCGGGAGCGCAGCAGCGCCACGTGGGTGGGCTGGATGATCCGCCGCTTGTGGTGCCGGGACTTCGGCCACGGGTCCGGGAAGAACACGTGCACCGCGTCCAGCGAGCCCTCCGGCAGGCCCCGGACCAGGTCGAGCGCGTCCCCCTCGGCCACCCGCACGTTGCGCAGCCCACGCTGCTCGATCAGGTCCAACAGGTTGGCGATTCCGGGCGTGTGCACCTCGACCGCCAGATAGTCTCGATCCGGGTCGTTCGCGGCCATCGCGGCGGTGGTGTCGCCCATCCCCGAACCGATCTCCAGCACCAGCGGCGCCCGGCGGCCGAACAGGGCGGCCGGATCCACGCCGGTGGCGGGGGCGTCCGGCACGAGCAGGCCGTAGAGCGGCCACAGCCGCTCCAGCGCCGTCGTCTGGCGGCCGCTCATCCGGCCACGGCGCGGGTGGAAGGTGCGGATGCTCCGCGGGGCGGTGGCGGCGTGCGCGTCGGTGGAGGTCACAGCCATCCGAGCGTACGCGACGACTGCGCCGTATCGGATGTGATGTTCGCCCGGGGATGAGAGGATCCATCCCGTACGACCAAACGGGTGCGACGCGTACGCCGGGAGGGGGTTGTGGTGACGGTGACCCGCGGTGGCCTGGCGCTGTCGATCATGGCCGCCCTCGTCGGTCCGCTCCTCGCGGCCGGCCCGGTCGGCGCGGCGCAGCCGCAGCCGCAGCCGTCGCAGCCCGGCCCGGCCGTCTTCGTCGAGGTCAGCCCGAGCACGGTCGAACCGGGCTACCTCGTCGGCATCAAGGCCAGTTGCCGGGACAACTCGGTCCCCGCGACCGTGGTCTCCGACGCGTTCGGCCGCGTGCAGGTGCAGCCGCAGCGCGGCCTGCTCACCGCCGCGCCGATGGTCCGCGACCGCACCCGTCCGGGCAACTACCGGGTCAAGCTGGAGTGCCGGGACGGCGAGACCGCCTCGACCATGCTGCAGGTGGTGAAGAAAGTGCCGTCCAGCCGTGGCCCGGCAACCGGGTTCGGTGGCGGGGCCGGCGGCTTCACCGGTGGGCTGCTGCTCCCGGGCGGGGTCGCCCTCACCGTGGTCGGGCTGGTCCTCTGGGTGGTGTCGGCCCGCCGGCCCCGTGGCGTCGCCCGGCGCTGACCATCGCCATGACCACCTCCTCGTCCCCGGACCGGGTCGCCACCGCGGCCCGGCGCCGGCCCGGCCGGAGCCCCTGGTCGGTGCCCCTCGCGGTGGTGCTGGTGCTGGTCGGC
>NZ_JBFAMU010000253.1:0-7200 GCF_040656655.1 Micromonospora sp. NPDC049799 | reverse complement strand
ACGAGCCCCGCCTCCGGGGTGGCGGGTGGGGGGGGGGTGGTCCCTGTCCGGCGGGGTTGGTGTCAACCGCGCCGACCGGTCCACCTTGCCGTTGGGCAGGGTGGGCAGCCGGTCCAGCCAGACCACGGTCGCGGGAACGAGCGGGGCGGGCAGCACCCCGGCCAGCCGGGCCCGGACGTCGTCGCGCCGCTCGCCGACCAGGTAGCCGACCAGCATCGGGTCCCCGCTCGGCCCGTCCCGCACGGCGGCGGTCGCCTCGCGTACGCCGGGCAGGGCGGCGAGGCGGGCGGAGACCTCACCCAGCTCGATCCGGTAGCCCCGCAGCTTCACCTGGTCGTCGAGGCGACCCAGGTACGCCAACTGTCCGTCCGGGCGCAGCCGGACCCGGTCGCCGGTGCGGTACATCCGCTCGCCGGGGCGGAACGGGTCGGGCAGGAACCGGGCGCGGGTCTCCTCGGGCCGGTCGAGGTAGCCCCGGGCCAGGCCCGCCCCGGCCAGGTGCAGCTCGCCCGCATCACCCGGCGGGACCGGCCGCCCGTCGGGGTCGAGGACGTAGGCCCGGGTCTGCGGCAGCGGCCGGCCGATCGGCGGGTCCCCGCTGTCCGGCGGTACCTCCGCCCAGGTGGAGTAGGTGGTGTCCTCGGACGGGCCGTAGAGGTTGCAGAGCCGGCTTACGTGCGGACGGGCCCAGACCTGGCCGGCCAGCGCGGCGGTGAGTGGCTCGCCAGCGAGGCAGACCGTTCGCACGCTCGCCGGCAGGGCACCGGCGGTGAGCAGTTCCCCCATCGCGGATGGCACGGTGTTGACCAGGGTGACGGGCAGCCGGTCCGCACCGGGGGCGGCGAGGGCCAACACGTCGTCGACGAGCAGCACCCGGCCGCCCCAGCAGAGCGGGCCGAAGATCTCGAAGACGGACAGGTCGAAGCAGACGGAGGTGGCGGCGAGCAGGCCGCCCAGTTCGGCGTCGTCGAAGGCCTGCCGGGTCCAGTGCATGAGCACCGACGCCGAGCGATGTTCGATGGCCACGCCCTTGGGTCGCCCGGTGGAGCCGGAGGTGTAGACGACGTATGCCAGATCCGTCGGCGTCGTCGGCACAGCCGGGTCGGTGCCGTCCCCGGAGAGGTCCAGTCGGTCGGTCGAAACAGCGAGGTCGGGGAACCGGTCAGCGAGGTCTGCGCGGGTCAGCACCAGCCGCGCCCCGGAGTCGGCGGTCATGAAGGCCACCCGGGCCGGCGGGTACGCCGGGTCCAGCGGGACATAGGCGGCCCCGGCCTTGAGGACGGCGAGCAGGGCGACCACCAGTTCCGGCGTCCGCGGCAGGCAGACGCCGACGCGTTCCTCCCGGGTCACCCCGCGCGCGAGCAGGACCCGGGCCAGCCGGTTCGCCGCCTCATCGAGGTCGCGGTACGACCACGCGCGGTCGGCGTGCCGTACCGCCTCCGCCTCCGGGGTCCGGGCGGCCTGCGCGGCCACCATCCGGTGCAGACAGTCCACGTCGGCCGGGCCACCGGTGGCGCGCCGGCTGCCGGTCCGGCGGGTCGGGCCGGCAGGTCGGGCGGGGGCGCTCATCGGCGACCACCGCGCCCGCTCGCCCGGACCGGTCCGTTCGGGTCCGCGCCTCCGCCGCCGTGCAGCGCGAGCCGGCGGTCGGCCTCGGCCTGCAGTTGGTCCTTGTCGGCGACGATGATCGCGCCGGGATCGTTGTCGGGCAGTTCGTCCTCGATGTCGCGGATCGGTCGGTAGGCGATGCCCGCCGCGGCGAGGGCGAGGGCGCAGAAACCGGCCACGATCGCCGCGAGGGCCATGCCGCGGCCCGGGCCGGTGCCGACGACGGCGGACAGCACACCGCCGGGCGACACCAGCGGGGCGAAGACGTGCTCGGCGAGCGGACCGGCGGAGAGGAAGCCGGCGGGCACCATCAGCCAGGACAGCATCTGGGCCATCGACAGCACCCGGCCCTGCAGGTCCAGCCCGACCTTGGCCTGCACGATGGCCAGCCAGTGCGTGTTCACCAGGGCCGTGGCCAGGCCCATGCCGAACAGGCCGAGGGCCGGGAACAGCGGGTTCGGGCGCAGACCGACGGTGAGCAGCGACGCGCCGAGGAGCACGACGCTGGCCAGGATGCCGGTGGTACGCCGGGCCGTGCCGCCCCACACCGCCATGAGGACCGAGCCGACGAGCATGCCGACGCCGCTGGCGGCGAGCACCCGGCCGAGCACCGCCGGGTCGCCGAACGACAGGGTCAGCGGGGTGACCAGGACCTCGACCATGGCGAAGAAGTAGTTCAGCGACGCGGTCAGCACGACCAGGGCCACCAGGCCGTGCCGGCGGACGATGAACCGCCAGCCGCCGAGGACCGCCCGCCGGAACGGTTCCTCGCGCCGCACGAACAGGGCGTCCGGGAAACGGACCGACAGGGTGACGGCCACCGCGACGGTGAAGGTGAGCAGGTCGATGACGACGATCCCGCGTAGCCCGACCGCGATCACCAGCGCACCGCCGAGCAGTGGCGCCAGCACCGTGCTGGTCGCCGTTCCGAGGGCGACGATCCCGTTGGCGCGCCCGTAGTACCGCTTCGGCACGAGCTGCGTGACGGCCGCCAGGTAGGCGGGTAGCTGGAAGGCGGTCGCCACCGCGGTGACGGTGATGGCGGTGAACACGTGCCAGAGCTGGAGCTGGCCGAGCCACAGCAGCAGCGCGAGGCTCACCGTGCCGGTGGCGGCCAGGCAGTCCGCGACGATCATGATCAGCCGCCGGTCCCAGCGGTCGGCCAGCGCACCCGCGACCGGGGACAGCACCACGGCGGGCAGCAGCGCCAGGACGGTGGCCGTGGCGAACAACGAGACCGACCGGGTCTGCTGGTACACCCACAGGCCCATGCCGAAGCCGGTCAGTCCGCTGCCGATGAGGGAGACGAGCTGACCCATGGCGACCAGGTAGAACACCGTCAGGCTGGGCACCGCACGGCGTGCGGCGGGTGGGGTGGCATCCGTCGCCGGCTCCGCGACTGCCGCTGTGGCCACGGCGTCGGCGTGCGGGGACGCGTCGTCGGCCGACGGCTGGGCGGGCACCGCCACGGACGGGTCGCAGGTCGCCAGGATGATGCGCGCCACCTCGGTGGGCTGGTGTTTGGCGAAGTAGTGCCCGGCGCCCTCGATGACCTCCAGCGACACCCGGTCGGAGAAGAACGTCCACTCCAGGTACCGCTCCTGGTACAGCTCGGTGGCGCGGTCGCCGCTGCCGATGACGCTGACGATCGGGGCGGACAGCTTCCGGGGCAGGCCCTCGCCGTAGACAGCGGTGTAGTAGTCCTCGACCTTCGCGGAGTCGGCCAGCACCACCCGCATCACGAAGTCCTTCTCGCGCTCGTCGAAGACCTCGGTGAAGAAGCCCATCGCGCGCAGCGCCTCCAGGGTCCGCCGCTTCGACCACCAGCGCTCCATCGGGAACCATCGGCGCAGCCAGGTGAACAGCCGGCCGGGCAGGCGCGGGGCGGGGAAGTGGGCGCCGACGACCACGCCGGTCAGCTCGACGCCGGCCGCCTCCAGCCGGCGGGCCAGCTCCACCGCCTCGGCGCCGCCCACACAGTGCCCGTACACCGCCACCGGACCGGCGATCTGGTCGACGACCTCGGCGACGCAGCGGTCCACCAACTCGTCCATGTCGAGCAGGGGCTCGTCCGGGCGGTTCAGGTCGTGACCGGGCCGCTCCAGGGCGTACAGCGCGACGCCCGCCGGGAGGGCGTCCGCCAGCGGCTGGAAGGTGATCGCGCTGCCACCGCCGAACGGTACGCAGACCAGCGTCAGCCGCGCCGGCGTCGCCGGCCGCGACGGGGTCAGCTCGTGCAGCAGCCGCCCGACGGAACCCCCGGTGGCGTCCAGGTGCTCGGTCAACGACCGGATCGTCGGATGGCGGAACAGGTCGAGGACGCTGATCGCCGGGTCGTTCCCGGCCAACGCCTTGATGGCCTTGAAGGAGTCGCCGCCGAGGTCGAAGAAGTCGTCGTCGATGCCGACGCTGTCGTAGCCGAGCACCGCCGCCCACCGCTGCGCCAGGGCCTTCCGCAGCGGGGTGTCGGGCGGCGTCGCGCCGACGCCGGCCCCACCGCGGACCGGTGCCGGCAGGGCGGCCCGGTCGACCTTGCGGTTGGCGCTCAGCGGCATCCGGTCGAGCACCACGAACACGGACGGGATCATGTAGTCCGGCAGGTAGGTGCGGGCGAACGCCCGCCACGGCGCCGGGTCGACGTCGAAGTCGGGCACGGGGGCCGGTGTCGCACCGGCGTCCGGTCCGGCCGCGTCGGCCGCCGCGCCGCTCGTGAGCGTCAGGTAGGCGACGATGCTCTTCTCACCGTCGTCCTCGCGGACCACCACCGCGGTGTCGCGGACCGACGGGTGGCGGCGCAGCACCGCCTCGATCTCGCCCAGCTCGATGCGGAAGCCGCGCACTTTGACCTGCGAGTCACTGCGGCCGACGTACTCGATCCGGCCGTCGGCCAGCCACCGGCCGAGGTCGCCGGTGCGATACAGCCGGCCGTCGGAGAACGGGTCCGGCACGAACCGTTGCGCGGTGAGGTCGGGGTCGCCGAGGTAGTCGCGCGCCAGTCCCGCGCCGCCGAGGTACAGCTCGCCCAGGGCGCCCACCGGGACGGGGGAGAGCTGCGGGTCGAGCAGGTAGGCGCGCATGTTGCCGATCGGGCGGCCGATGGTCAGGTGCCCGAAGCCGGGTCCGAGGCGTTCCATGGTGGACCAGACGGCGGCTTCGGTCGGACCGTAGAGGTTCCACAACGCACCGACCCGTTCGGCGAGCTGCCGGGCCAGCGGCGCGGACACCGCCTCGCCGCCGCACACGGCCGTCAGGCCGGGCAGTCCGGTCCAGCCGGACTCGATCAGCAGCCGCCAGGTCGCCGGGGTGCCCTGGGCCAGGGTGACTCCCTCCGCGCCGAGCAGTGCGGCCAGTCGCGGCGCGTCGTAGCCGACGTCGCGTCCCACCAGCAGCATCCGGGCGCCGACCACGAGGGGCAGGAAGAGCTCCGGTACGGACATGTCGAAGGCGAAGCTGGCCATCGCGAGCATCGTGCCGTCACTGGTCAGGCCCGGTCGTTGGCGCATGGCGGCGAGGGTGTTGACGACCGCGCCGTGCGTCACCCGGACCCCCTTGGGGCGCCCTGTGGACCCGGACGTGTAGATCACGTACGCGAGGTGGTCCGGCCCGGCCAGCGGCTCGGGGTCGGTGTCCGGCTCGGCGTCCGGCACCCCACCGGCGAGCAGCACCTCGCCGGCGTACCCGGCGAAACGGTCGGCGAGGCCCGCCTCGGTGACCAGGACGGTGGCGCCGCTGTGTGTCAGTACGTACCGCTGCCGCTCGATCGGATAGTCGGGGTCCACCGGGACGTAGGCACCGCCCGCCTTGAGCACGCCGACCAGCGTGACCGGCAGATCCTCGGAGCGGTTGAGGCAGACGGCGACCGTGTCGTCGGGGCCGACGCCGGCCCGGCGGAGCCGGTGCGCGAGCCGGTTGGCGCGGGTGTTGAGCTGGGCGTAGCTGAGCGTGGTCGTCCCGAACGTCACGGCGGGCCGGTCGGGATTCGTGGTGACCTGGTGTGCGATCAGCTCGACCAGGGTCGGTGTCTCCCCGTCGCGGCCGGGCGTGGCCCAGCCGAGCGGGGTGGCGGTGTCGTTCCACTCGGTGACGCGGGCCAGCTCGGCGGGGGTGAGGACGGTCAGGTCCACCAGCCGGGCGCCGGGGTCGGCGACGGCGGCGGCGAGCAGCGTCTCCAGGTGTCCCATCATCCGCTCGGCGGTGGCCGCGTCGAACAGGTCGGTGTTGTACTCCAACCGGAACCGCAGCCCCTCGGCCACCTCGTACGCGTACAGGGCGAGGTCCTGCTGGGCGATGCCCGGCTCGACGGCGAACGGGACCATCCGCAGCCCGGTCGTCCCCAGATCCCGCTGCTCGGGGAGGTTCAGCAGGTTGAACATCACCTGGAACAGCGGGTTGCGGCTGAGGTCGCGGGGCGCGTCGACGAGGTCCACCAGCCGCTCGAACGGCACCTCCTGGTGGTCGTACGCGCTCAGGGCGGTGCGCCGTACCTGCCGGAGCAGTTCCTCGAAGGTCCAGTCACCGTCGATCGAGGTCCGCAACGGCAGCATGTTGACGAAGAAGCCGACCATCGGTTCGAGCTCGGCGCGGACCCGCCCGGCGACCGGCGTGCCGACGCAGATGTCCCGCTGGCCGGTGTAGCGCCACAGCAGTGCCTTCAGGGCGGACAGCACCGTCATGGCCAGGGTGGCGCCCCGGGCCTGGCTGAACCGGCGCAGTTCGTCGGCGGTCCGTGGGGGTAGGACCCGGGCGTGGACCGCGCCGCGAAAGGTCTGCACGGGGGGCCGGGGCCGGTCGGTGGGCACCTCCAGGACGCTCGCCACCCCGTCGAGCTGCTCGCGCCAGTACCGCATGTCGTCACTGTCGGCGTCCGCCAGCCGGCTGCGCTGCCAGCGCGCGTAGTCGCCGTACTGGACGGCCAGTTCGGGCAGCGGTGAGGGGCGACCGTCCCGGGCCGCGTCGTAGAGGGTGGCCACCTCACCGGCGATGATGCCGAGGGACCAGCCGTCGGAGACGTTGTGGTGCATGGTCAGCGACAGCACGTGCCGGTCGTCGGCGATACGCAGCAGCACGGCCCGGAACAGCGGCCCGCGGGCCAGGTCGAACGGACGTCGGACGTCGGCGGCCAGGGCGGCGTGGGCCCACGGCGGCACCGCGTCGGCGACCGCCGACTCCACGATGCTGCGGGGGACCGGGGTCGTGTCGTCCGCGCCCGTCGGCGCGGACACGATCGGCAGCTCGACCGGACCGGGCGGCAGCACGTCCTGCACGGGGTCGCCGTCGGCTCCGAGCGGGAAGACGGTACGCAGCGACTCGTGCCGTCGGGCCAGCTCCGCGAGGGCCCCGCGCAGCGCGTCGATGTCGAGGGTGCCGTCCAGTAGCAGTGCCGTGCCGACGGTGTAGGCGTTCTGCTCGTACGCCTGGTCGAGGAACCACAGCCGGTGCTGCCCGGAGGAGAGGGGCGCCGGTCCGGCGTCGGGGTCGGCGCGGGGGATGGCCGGCGTCTATCTGCAACGTTCTGCCTCTGGGAAGCAACGGTTCTGGCTGTTACCAAAGTTCTACGGTACCTACCCTTAGTCACCGTGAACCAGCAGCGAG
>NZ_JBFAMU010000252.1:0-7242 GCF_040656655.1 Micromonospora sp. NPDC049799 | reverse complement strand
GGCCGCCGCGCAGCAGCGCGGCTTCCAGCTGGACGAACGGACGGCGCCGGCCGTCGCGCAGCTCTGCCGGCGGCTGGACGGCCTGCCGCTCGCGCTGGAGCTGGCCGCGAAGCGGGTACGCGCCCTGGGCCTGGACGGTGTCGTCGAGCGCCTCGACGACCGGTTTCGCCTGCTCGGCACGACGCAGCGGGACGTGCCGGCCCGCCAGCGCACCCTGACCGCCGTCATCGGCTGGAGCTGGGACCTGCTGGGTGACGACGAGCGGGTGGTGCTGTCCCGCCTCGCCGTGCACCCCGACGGCTGCCCGGCCGAGGCCGCCGAGGCGGTCTGCGGCGCCGACCTCGACGTCCTGACCGCCCTGGTCGACCGGTCGCTGGTGGTGCTGGACACCTCCGGCGTGGTGCCGCGCTACCGGCTACTGGAGTCGGTCGCCGCGTACGCCCTGGAACGCCTCGACCCGGCCGACCCGGTCCGGCAACGGCATGCGGCGTACTGGACGGAGTGGGCCGAGCGCGCCGACCCGCTGCTGCGCGGCCCCGGTCAGCGTGAGTGGCTCGCCCGCCTGGACGCCGAGACGCCGAACCTCCGCGCCGCCCTCGCGTACGGCGGCGGTCTGCGCCTGGCCAACGCTCTGACCTGGTACTGGTTCCTGCGCGGGCGGCTCACCGAGGCGCGCCGAGCCCTGACCCTCGACGGTGACGCCGGCGCGGGCGCCGAGGCGGCGGTGTGGCGGGCGGGGTTCGCACTCCTCCAGGGCGAGGCCGTCCCGGACGGCGACATCGGCGCCGCCCTCGCCGGCCACACCGACGGCCGGGCCACCTGGTTCGTGGCCGCGGCGCTGCTCGACAACAACGACCGTGCCCGCTCCGCCGAGCTGCTCGACCGGGCCCGGGCAGCCGGCGACGACCCGTGGGTCGAGGCGGCCGTGTGCGTGACCCGGGCGATGCTGGCCCATGCCGCCACTGACATCGCCGGGCTGGAACGCGCCGCCACCCGCGCCGCCGCGCTGTTCGCGGAGCTGGGCGACGACTGGGGGCGGTTCCAGGCGACCGACTGGCTGGGTGGCCTGGCCGAGCTGACCGGCGACCACGAGCGGGCCGTCGCCCTGCACCGTGAGGGGCTGCGCTGGGCCGAGGAGCTGGCGCTGTGGCCGCAGGTCGGCACCAAGCTGTCCTGGCTGGCCTGGCTCGCCGTACAGAACCGGGATCACGGCCACGCGCGGGAGCTGGCCGAACGCGCGTACCGGCTGGCGGTCGAGCAGGACGCACCGGCCGCGCGGGTCTTCGCCGAGCTGAACCTCGGCATCGCCGCCCGCCGGGACGGGAAGCTCGACGTCGCCACCACCCACCTGGAGCGCCTGGTCGAGCAGGGTGGCGAGGACGCCCTGTTCCTGCCGATGGTGCTGGGCGAGCTGGCGTACGCGGTGGCGGAGCAGGGGGACCGCGACCGGGCGCTGGCGCTGCACGCCCGCGCCTTCGACGTGGCCGTCGCGATCGACGCGCCGCGCGACGCGTGCGGCGCCCTCGAAGGGCTGGCGTCGGCGGCACCGACACCGGAGGTCGCGGCGCGGATCCTCGGTGCCGCGCACGCCGCCCGGGTCGCGTCCGAGGTACCGACCGCGCCGGCGGAGCAGGACGAACTCGACCGTACGACGACACGGCTGGTCGCGGCGCTCGGCCCGGACGGGTTCGTCGCCGCCTACCGGGTGGGACACGACCTGGGCCCGGGCGAGGCCCGGGCCCAGGTCCGACCGGCGTCCGCCTACCCGGCGGCAGCCGGCGTGTAGGTCGCGATGATCACGCCGCTCTTCATGACCTTCGTGTCGGCCAACGTGAGCGTGGTCCGCGCGTCGGCCAGCGGCGCCGACACCGACGACCCGCCCACGAACACCGGGTGGATCCAGAACCGCACCTCGTCCACCAGGCCGGCCTTCACGAGCGTGTCGGTGAGGACGCCGTAGCCGTACATCAGGATGTCCCCGCCCTCGGCGGCCTTGAGCTTCGTGACGGCCTCGATCACGTCGCCCTGGAGCACCTCGCTGTTCTTCCACTCCGGGTTCGTGAGCGTCGTGGAGGCGACCCACTTCTTGACGTTGTTGAAGTAGGCGGCGCCGGTGCTCGGGTCGCTCTCGTCCCTGGTGGGCCAGGCGCTGGCGAAGCCCTCGTAGGTCTTCCGGCCCAGGAGCAGCGCGTCGGCCGCGTCGGTCTGCGTACCGGCGAAGGCGGCGGCCTCGTCGTCGAAGTACGGCATGGTCCACGTCGGGTTCTCGATGACGCCGTCGAGGGTGATGTAGGTCGAGTTGATGATCCTGCGCATCGCGGGTTCCTCCTGGTTGCGTCCGTCTCTGTTCGACAACCGGAACTCTGCCGGATGCCGCTTACGGTTCGCTTCAGGTGCCCTGACGTGCCGTCCCCCGCGTGGGTGTCCGTCCGTCGCGTGACGTTCACGCCGCACGGCGTGGGGTAACGGCGTGTCATGGCGCGGTACACGAAACCGGAACTCCGGGAGCAGATCAAAGACGAAATCAAGGCCTCCGACAAGGGCGGCAGGTCGGGACAGTGGTCGGCGCGCAAGTCCCAGCTGCTCACCAAGGAGTACGAGAAGCGCGGCGGAGGGTACGAGGGGCCGAAGGACGAGCGGCAGAGGTCGCTGCAGCGGTGGGGTGCCGAGGAGTGGCAGACCAGGGAGGGCAGCACCCGGGCGCGTCGGAACGGCGAGACGAGTCGCTATCTGCCCAAGCGTGCCTGGAACGAGCTTTCCGAGAAGGAGAAGCGCGCGACCGACACCAGGAAGCGCCAGGCGTCCCGATCCGGTAAGCAGTTCGTGGCCAACACCGGACCGGCCAAACGCGCCCGCAAGGACGCCATCTCGGTCGGGCGGCTGTCGGACCTGACGGTTGCCGAGGCGGCGAAACTCGTCCACGGTCTCGACACGGGCCAGCTCAAGGCGGCACTGCGGACCGAACGCGCGGGGAAGGCCCGCAAGACGCTGATCCAGCGGCTGGAGTCGGAACTCGACCGGCGCTGATCAGGACCGGCCACCACCCGCTGTCGTTCCGCCTGCGGTGCCGGCCCACCGCGGCGCGCCGCGAGGGGAATCGCCAGGCTCGTCAGTGCCGGGGCGGCGACCGTCCAGCCGGGCAGCCCGGCGGCGAACGCGACGACCGTCAGTGTGGCGAAGGCGGCCAGCGGAGGCCGCAGCTCTCGCCGGGCACGCCGGGCTGCTGCACGACTAGGGCGCGCCCGCCTTCGGCACACGGACCGGGCATGGCTGGTCGTCGGAGGGGTACGGGGAGGTCACCAGGGGCGGAGAGAGGTGACGATGGCGGGATCGTGGCTGTTGGGGACGGAAGTCGGCACGCCCGGTGAGCGTCCGACAGCGGTGCTGGTGGCGGTACGTGGCGAGGAAGGCGACGGTGCCGGTGGACCCGGGACCGAGACGTCCCTGACCGAGCTGCGACGCCTCGCCGACACCGATGGCCTGCGCGTCGCCGACGCCGTGGTGCAGAGCCGCTCCCGGCCGGACCCGGCGACCTTCGTCGGCTCCGGCAAGGTCGACGAGCTGGCCGCGTTGGCCGAGCGGACACACGCGGATCTGGTCATCGCCGACGGCGACCTCAGCCCCGGACAGGTGCGCAACCTGGAGCAGCGGGTGGGTGTGCGCGTGGTGGACCGCACCGCGTTGATCCTCGACATCTTCGCCGAGCACGCCCGCACGAGTGAGGGCCGGGTGCAGGTGGAGTTGGCGCAGATCGCGTACCAGTTGCCGAGGCTGCGGGGCGACGGCCGGTCGATGTCCCGGGTGGGTGGCGGCCGGATGGCCGGCGGTGCGGGTATGGGTGTCCGTGGTCCGGGTGAGATGCGCCTGGAGACCCAGCGGCGTACGTTGCGGCAGCGGGCCACCCGACTGCGCCGCAACGCCTCCGAGCTGGCCAGGCGTCGTGAGCGCACCCGGAGCCGGCGGGCGCGCAACCAGATACCGTCGGTGGCGATCACCGGCTACACCAACGCCGGCAAGTCCGCGCTGCTCAACCGGTTGACCGGCGCGGACGCGCAGGTCCAGGACGTCCTGTTCGCCACCCTGGATCCGACGGTCCGGCGGATCAGCACGGGCGAGCTCACCTACACGCTCACCGACACCGTCGGCTTCGTCCGCCATCTGCCCCACCAGCTCGTGGACGCGTTCCGGTCGACACTCGACGAGGTCACGCGCAGCGACCTGGCTCTGCACGTGGTGGACGCCTCCGCTCCCGACGCGCTGGACCAGATCACCACCGTGCACGGCGTGCTGCACGAGATCGGGGCCGGGCAGGTCCCGGAACTGCTCGTGCTCAACAAGATCGACACGGCGCCGCCGGAGTGGGTCGACGCCCTGCGGCGTGCGTACCCGGAGGCCGTGGCCGTGTCGGCACTGACCGGAGCCGGTATCGACGACCTGCGGGCAACCCTGGCTCACCGGTTGATCGCACCTCACGCCTGACCGGGCGGCCGGTACAACCGGGGTCTGACCGCTGCCGAGCCCGGTGATGGTGCAGATCCACCTTGTGAGGCGTACGGTGGGCATGTCGCCCGGGTCCCGCAGTGGGGCCGCCAGGTGCGATCACCAGCAGCTCGCCAGAGGCGTTGACCGCCCGCCATCCGATCGCGACGGCCTGCTCGCCCTGGTGGCTGATCTCCGATCGCGTGCGGCCGCGGAACCCGCCGGCCACCGCACGTTCAGTTCGCCACGCAGTGCAATGGCCGGGCGGGATCCGGCCGGAGCGTCCACACCGCCGTCCGTCAGCAGGAATGTCCCGGACGGCGTCACAAGGGAGCACCTCATGAGGATCGCCCGGCACCGGATCGTCAACGTCCTTCGCGAGCGCGGCCAGCAGGCCAGGGCCGACTGGGTCGAGCGCGAACTACCGGAGCGTGTAAACCCCCAGGAGCACACCGGTCTGCTCGCCACCCTGCGTCTCGATCCGGCCGATCTCGCCGATGCGCCGTCCCCGTGAGGGTTGCCCTGCTCGGTCCGGTCGCCTGGCGCACACCTCCCCACCACTACGGTCCCTGGGAGCAGGTGACCGGTCTGCTCGCCGAGGGGCTGGTCACCCGCGGCGTGGACGTGACCCTCTTCGCGACGCTCGACTCCGTCACGTCGGCGGCCCTCGACGGCGTGTGCCCCCGGGGGTACGCCGACGATCCGGACCTGGACGGCCGGGTGTGGGAGGCGATGCACGTGTCCCACGCGATGGCCCGCTCCGGCCAGTTCGACCTGGTCCACAGCCACCTCGACTGGCTGCCGCTCGCCTTCGCCGAGCACTGCCGCGCTCCGCTGCTCACCACCGTCCACGGCTTCTCCGGCGCGGGCATCGTCCCCGCGTACGCCCGGGCCCGCTCGTCGTACGTGTCGATCTCCGACGCCGACCGGAGCCCGGAACTGGACTACGTCGCCACGGTGCACCACGGCGTCGACCTCGCCGGGCTGCCGTTCACCCGCGACGCCGGCCCCGGACTGGCCGCCTTCGGTCGCATCCATCCCGACAAGGGCACCCACACCGCCATCGAGATCGCCCGCCGCGCCGGCCGGCCGCTGACCATCTGCGGGATCGTGCAGGACGAGCGGTACTTCGCCGAGCAGGTGGCCCCCCACATCGACGGCGAGCGCGTCGTCTTCCTCGGATCCGTCGGCCCCCGGCGGCGCGCGGAGGTGCTGGGCGCCAGCACCGCGCTGCTGCACCCGATCGCCTTCGACGAGCCGTTCGGGCTGTCGGTGGTGGAGTCGATGGTCTGCGGCACGCCGGTCGTCGCGTACGCGCGAGGGTCCATGCCGGAGGTTGTCGACGAAGGGGTGACGGGGTTCCTCGTGCACACCGTCGAGCAGGCCGTCGACGCCGTCACCCGGGCTGCCGGGCTGGACCGGGCCGGCTGCCGGGCCCGGGCCGGGCAGCGCTTCGGCGCGGACCGGATGGTCACCGACTATCTGGCCGTCTACGACCACCTCATCCGCCGACCGCACGGCTGAACCCGGCGACCGCCCTCGAACTCGTTCCGCCGGCCACACACGCTGGCCGGCGTGCGCCGTCACCGCGTGAGGCCGCCCCGCACCCCGAGGCGTCCGACAACCGGAAGGCCCGACACCCATGCCCAGCTACGGATTCCTCAGCACCCACCCGCCGACCCGGTGTGGACTGGCCACCTTCAACTCCGCCCTCGCCACCCACCTGACCGCCGACGGCACGCGTGGTGGCATCGTCCGGGTCACCGACCGCGGCGACGACCTGCGGGTCGGACCCGGGGTCGTGCACACCTGGTCGACGCGTACCCAGGCCGGCTGGCGGGACGCCGCGGCCGTCCTCAACACCTTCGACGTGGCCGTCGTGCAGCACGAGTACGGCATCTACCCCGGCGCCGACGGCGAGGACGTCCTGCCGCTGCTGCGCCGGCTCACCGTGCCGAGCATCGTGGTCCTGCACACCGTGCTCCGCCGGCCCTCGGCCCGGCAGAGGTCACTACTGGAGCAGATCGTCACCGCCGCCGGAGCGGTCGTCACGATGACCGCCACCGCCCGCGCCCGGCTGCTCGTCGGCTACACCGTACGTCCGGGCAAGGTCACGGTCATCCCGCACGGCGCCGCCGAGCACGTCGGCGTACCCGCCGACCGGCGTACCCGCCCACACCTGCTGACCTGGGGACTGCTCGGCCCCGGCAAGGGCGTCGAGTGGTCGTTGCGAGCCCTCGCGCAGTTGCAGGACCTCGACCCGACCCCCACCTACACGGTCGCGGGCCGGACCCATCCGAAGGTGGTCGAGCACCAGGGGGAGGCGTACCGGGCGGGACTGCACCGGCTCGGCGCACAGTTGGGCATCGCACACGCCGTGGACTACCAGGACGTCTACCACGACGAGGCCACCCTCGGCCGGCTGATCCGCTCCGCCGACGTCGTCGTCCTGCCCTACGACTCCCACGAACAGGTCACCTCCGGCGTGCTCATCGAGGCGGTGGCCGCCGGGGTACCGGTCGTGGCCACAGCGTTCCCGCACGCCGTCGAGCTGCTCACCGGCGGCCCCGGTCTGGTTGTACGCCATCAGGATCCGGCAGCGCTGGCCGCCGCGATCCGGCGGATCCTGACCGAACCGGGCCTGTCCGCCCGACTGGCCGGCCGCATCCGGCCGCTCACCGCGGACCTGCGCTGGCCGGCGGTGGCCGCCCGCTACGGCGCTCTCGCCGAGCGGCTCACCGCCGCCCGCCCGACTGTGGTCAG
>NZ_JBFAMU010000251.1:0-7276 GCF_040656655.1 Micromonospora sp. NPDC049799 | reverse complement strand
ACGGGATGATCTTCGTACGCCGGTCGTCGCCCCACTTCGCGACGATCTCGCCCAGCTCCTCGGAGACGATCCGCCGCTGCCGCTCCGGCTTGGCGGGGAACGACGGCCGGCGACGCCGGGACACCGTCGCCCGACGCGGTCACGCCCGCGGGTCCGCCGGCAGCCCGGCGGCGCCGGGTGCCCTTCGCCCACGCCGTACACACTCCGCCCGGTCGTGTCGCGGTGGCCGCCGCGCGGTCGACGCGCGACTGGTCGCGGCGCCCCAGCGGGCGGCTCACCCTGCCCGGTGTCTTCCTGCTGGCCCTGGTCGCGGCGACCGCCGCGGCCGGCGCGCTGCTGGTGCCGGCGACGGTCCGCGCGCCCCGCCCGGTGGCCGTCGACGCGACGGCGCCGACGGGCCTGCCGGACGGAGCGTTCCCGGCCGGGTCGCCGCCGCCCCTGTCCTCCCCGCTGCCCAGCGGGTCGGCGCCGCTCGGGGCGCCGACGGTCGGCGTGCCGTCCGGCGGGCCCGTGGTCGGCACCGGTCGTCCCGCGGACGCCCTCGCCGCCTGGGCCGCGCAGATCAGCCCGAAGGTCAACATTCCGGCGGTCGCCCTCCAGGCGTACGGGTACGCCGAGCTGGTGCTCTCCCAGACCAACCGCAGCTGCGCCCTGAGCTGGACCACCCTCGCCGCGATCGGCCACGTCGAGTCGGGGCACGGCAGCGCCAACGGCGCCCGGCTGGGCGCGGACGGCAAGGCGCTACCGAAGATCATCGGCCTGCCGCTGGACGGCCAGGGCGGCCGGATGCGGATCGCGGACACGGACCGGGGCGTCATGGACGACGACCCCGTGCTCGACAGGGCGATCGGGCCGATGCAGTTCATCCCGACCACCTGGCAGGAGGTCGGCGCCGACGCCGACAACGACGCGGCCCGGGACCCGCACGACATCGACGACGCCGCCCTCGCGGCCGGCAACTACCTGTGCAAGGGCGGCCGGAACCTCACCATCCCCGGCGACTGGTGGAACGCGATCCTGTCCTACAACGACGTGCGGCGGTACGCCCAGGACGTGTACGACACCGCCAACCGCTACGGACAGGCCAGCCGTACGTGACGTGATCGTCCGCGCACATTGGAGAACTGGACCCTTCCCACCAGCAGCCGTTAGCGGCAAGCTAGACGGGTGATGGTGCGCGAGTGGGACCCCAGGACCGCGTCGTCCGCCGAGATCGCGTCGCTGCTGGACACGTTGAACGCAATCCTGGCAGCCGACCTGCCGCAGGATCCGCCGTGGCGGGAGAACTCCCTGCGGGAGTACCTCACCGAGGTGATGCCCGGCGAACGGCGGATCTCCTGGGTGGCGCAGGCCGAGGCGGCCGCCGACGGCACCGCGGGCGCCATCCTGGGCCAGGTGCACGTGCTGCTGCTCGGTGACATCGGCGTGCTGGAGGTGCTGGTGCACCCCGACGTACGGCGCACCAGCCTGGGACGCACGCTGGTCCTGGTGGCGGCCCGACGGGTCTACCAGGAGGGCTTCCGCTCGATCGGCGTCGAGGTGGTCGGCGACACGCCCGCCGTCGGCTTCTACGAGTCGCTCGGGTTCACCCGGGAGTACGTGGAGACCCGCAGCGTGCTCGACCTGACCGCGGTCGACTGGACCGAGCTGACCGAGATGTCCTCCGGCATCGGCGCGGGCTACCACCTGGAGTTCTGGCCCGGCGGCCCGCCCGACGTGCTGATCGAGGCGTACGCCCGGGCCAAGGCCGAGGTGCGCGACGTCGACGACGGCGAGCTGCGCCCCAGCTCGTACGACCCGCAGCGGCTGCGGGACAGCCTCGACTGCCTGCACCGGCGGGGCATGAAGCCCTACATCGTGCTCGCCCTGCACGAGCAGAGCGGCGAGGTGGCCGGCCTGACCGAGGTGGTGGTGCCGGCCCAGCATCCCACCCGCGCCGACCAGTACGACACGATCGTCGCGCAGGACCACCGCGGCTACGGCATCGACCGCGCGATCAAGGCGCGGATGCTGCTGGAGCTGCGCTCGGCGGAGCCGGAGCTGACCGAGGTGCAGACCTGGAACGCGCAGGCCAACGAGGCGATGCTCAAGGTCAACGCCGAGCTGGGCTACCGTCCGGACCGGGAGTGGTGCGAGTACAGCGTCGACGTCGCGGAGCTGGTCCACCGGCTGGACGCAGGCCGCTGATCGGGCAGAAGTTCACGAAACCGTCCGATGGGGGATGGACGCCGGTCAACCACGCGCCTTAACGTGCGTTAGATCCTGTCCACCCATCGTGGAGGCCCCATGCGCCCGCGCCGCACACTTGCCGCGCTCGCGACCGCCACTGCAGCCGTGACCGTCACGGCCGTCGGCGTCGCACCCACCGCGGCCAGCGCCGCGCCCACCGACCTTTTCATCTCCGAGTACGTCGAAGGCTCCTCGAACAACAAGGCGATCGAGCTGTTCAACGGCACCGGAGCGGCCATCGACCTGGCCTCCGGCGGATACCAGCTCCAGCTCTACTTCAACGGCGCCACCACCCCGGCGACCAGCCTGGCGCTGACCGGCACGGTCGCCGCCGGGGACGCCTTCGTGCTCGCCAGCTCCTCGGCCAACGCGGCGATCCTCGCCCAGGCCGACCAGACCACCGGCGCGAGCCTCTTCAACGGCGACGACGCGATCGTGCTGCGCCGGGGCGCCACGGTGCTCGACTCGATCGGCCAGGTCGGCGTCGACCCGGGCACCGAGTGGGGCAGCGGCGTGACCAGCACCGCCGACAACACGCTGCGCCGGCTCGGCGCCGTGACGGCCGGCGACGCCGACCCGTCGGACGCCTTCGACCCGGCCACCCAGTGGGCCGGCTTCGCCACCGACACGGTGGACGGGCTGGGCGCGCACAGCGTCGACGGAGGCGGCCCGGTCGACGTGCCGGGGTCGGTCACCTGCGGCGGGGCACTGGTCACCGCCGCCGGCACCGCGGGGACCCGGGAGGTCACCGCCACCGACGCCGACGACCGCGTCGTCGACGTGGCCGTCACCTCGGTCACCCCGGCCCCGGCCGCCGGTTCGATCAGCCGTACCGACCTGACCCCGGCCGACGCGGTCGCCGGCACCGCCCGCGCCACCGTCACGGCGAGCGCCGACCTGGCCGGCGGCATCTACGCCGTCCAGGTCACCGCCACCGACGCCGACGGCGGCACCGCCACCTGCACGCTCAGCGTGCAGGTCGTCGAGGAGGTCACGGTCGGGCAGGTGCAGGGTCCGACCCGCGACGACGAGTCCGGCCCGGCCGACCGGTCACCGCTCGCACCGGCCACCGGTGGCGGCAGCAGCGACCGTCTGTGGGACGTCCGGGGCGTGGTCACCCAGCTGACGCTGGCCCGCGCCAGCAACGGCAGCGACCAGCGGGGCTTCTTCCTCCAGAGCCGCGCCGACGCCACCGACGGCGACCCGACCAGCTCGGACGGCGTCTTCGTCTTCATGGGCACGTTCACCTCGCTGATCGGCGGCTACGTGCCGACGGTGGGCGACGAGGTGGTCGTGCGGGCCCGGGTCGCGGAGTACTTCAACATGACCCAGCTCTCCAGCGCCTCCCTGGTTCGCAAGGTCGCCTCCGGCGTCGACGTGAACACGGCGGTCCAGGTCACCGACGCGGTGCCGCCGGTCGACCTCGCCGACGCGGAGCGCTTCTGGGAGCGGCACGAGGGCGCCCGGCTGCGGGTCCGGGCCGGCAGCGCCGCGGTGAGCGGCCGGAACGTCTTCAGCTCCACGGCCGACGCCGAGACCTACGTCATCGACCGGGACGACCCGCTGCTGGACCGCGCCGACCCGTACGCCCGCCGGGTGTTCCGGGATTCGCACCCGTTGGACAACGACCCGACGCGCCGCTTCGACGACGGCAACGGCCAGCGCATCCTGCTCGGCAGCATGGGCGTCAAGGGCACCACCGGCGACGTCACGGCGTTGCTGCCGCCGGCGCACACCTTCGACACGCTGACCGCCGACGCGGTGGGCGGCCTCTACTACTCCTTCGAGAAGTACGGCGTCCAGGTCGAGTCGGCGCAGTTCACCGGCGGGTCCGACCCGTCGGCGAACAACCCGCCGCAGCCGGCCGACCGGTCCCGGGAGGTCGCGGTCGCGACCTACAACGTCGAGAACCTGTACGACTTCCGCGACGACCCGTTCGACGGCTGCGACTTCACCGGCAACGCCGGCTGCACGGGAGTACGCCCGCCGTTCGACTACGTGCCGGGCAGTGAGCAGGAGTACCGGGAGCAGCTCGCCGCGCTGGCCGACCAGATCACCACGGACCTGCACTCCCCCGACCTGATCCTGGTGCAGGAGGCCGAGGACCAGGACATCTGCGCGGTCTCCGGCACCGAGCTGGCCTGCGGCGACACGAACGACGCCGACGGCGCTCCGGACACCCTCCAGGAGCTGGCGCTGACCATCGCGGCGAACGGCGGACCGACCTACGCGGCCGCGTACGACCGGACCGGCGCCGACGCGCGCGGCATCACCGCCGCGTTCCTGTACCGGACCGACCGGGTCTCGCTGGCCGAGGCGACCGCCGGTGACCCGCTGCTCGGCTCCGCGCCGACGGTGCAGTACCGGGGTGCCGCGCTGGCGGGCAACGCCGACGTGCAGAACCCGAAGGCGCTCAACGCCGTCCTCCCCGCCGACGTCGACGTCAGCACCGGCCGGGACGGCGCCAACGTCTTCACCCGCGCGCCGCAGCTCGGCAAGTTCACCGTCGCGGCCGCGCCGGGCTCGTCGGAGCGGTTCACCCTGTGGGCGGCGAGCAACCACTACTCGTCCGGGCCGGACAGCCGGGTCGGGCAGCGCCGGGAGCAGGCCGCGTACGGGGCCGCGATCGTCACCGCGATCGAGGCGTCGGACGGGAACGCGCGAGTGGTCTACGGCGGGGACCTGAACGTCTTCCCCCGCCCCGACGACCCGATCGCGACGGCGGCGAACCCCACCCCGTCGGACCAGTTGGCGCCGCTGTACGACGCGGGGATGCGCAACCTCTGGGAGGACCTGCTGGCCGACGCGCCGTCGTCCGCCTACTCGTACAGCTTCGAGGGGCAGGCCCAGACGCTGGACCACCTGTTCGTCAACGAGGCACTGCACGGTGACCTGGTGCAGATGCGGGCGGCCCACATCAACGCCGACTGGCCGGCCGAGTTCGCCGGTGACGGCTCGCGTGGTTCCAGCGACCACGACCCGCAGGTGGCCCGGTTCCGCTCCCGCGCCACGTTGAGCGTCGGGGACGCGTCGGTGGTCGAGGGCGACCGGGACACCAGCACGCTGACCTTCCCGGTCACCGTCTCCCGGCCGCTGTCGCAGCCGGTCGTGGTCTGCGCCGCCACGTACGGCGGCACGGCGCAGGCCGGCTCCGACTACGACCCGTACGTCGGCTGCCGCACCCTGGCCGCCGGCCAGACGACGCTCACCTTCGCGGTGACCGTCAACGGTGACCGGAAGCGGGAGGCGAACGAGAAGCTGACGCTCCTGGTGGCCGGCGTGCCCGGTCTGCTGCTGGGCGACCCGGTCGGCACCGGCACCATCACCAACGACGACTGACCTCGTCACGCGCGTACGCCGGCGGCCCACCGGCCCGGGTCACCCACCTGGGCCGGCGGGCCGCCGTCGTCACTCCTGCGGGATGCCCTCGGGGTCGAGCATCGCCCGGCGCCGTGCGCTGCGGAACACGTCCGGGGGCGGCGGTACGGTCCGGTACTTCGCCACCCGCACCTCCCACTGGCTCCGTCGCCGTAGGGCGTCGCGGAGCAGGCGGTTGCGGTAGAACGTCTCCGGCGGACGTGCGAGTCCGTACCTGTCGGCCCACCACTCGCCCGGCCCTGGATCGAGAATCGTGTCCAGGTGGGACGGGTACCGACGGTCGGCGCCATCGCGGATGTCGTCGCGGTCACGCATCGGACGCAGTACCCGGCCACGGTCGTCCACCACCGCCAGCCGGAACCCGGCCGCCCCGAGAACGCGCTGGAGCAGCCCGAGGCTGGGCGTCACCCGCCCCGCCTCGATGCGACCGATGGTGGCGTGGTGCACACCGACGCGTCGGGCCAGCTCCCGCTGGCTCCAGTCGGCTCGACGACGGGCGGCCCGGACGATCCCGACGATCGGCCACGGCTCGACGGGCTCGGCGGACCCGGCTGGCTCGGCGGGCTCGTTGTGCTCGGCGGGCTCCGCCTGCTCCCGTTCCGATCGCTCCTGCGACGACATGCCCCACACCGTGCCGGACGGGGGACCGCGGATCCACCCCGTCCACCCCGCCTGTGGATAACCATCCGCCCTGTGGACAACCACCGAGGGCTGGGCGGGCCCACCCTGGCAACTGTCCGTAACCACGCCCCGTCAAGCGGGTGGTTCACTCTCGGTGACGACGCCGCGCTAGCAGTCCGCGGCAACGGTCCGGCATGCAAACCCGTGACCAGGCACGACGCCGATGAGCCAGCTACCACCGACAATCGCCCTCGCCCACTTTGCTCTGCACCCACATACGCACCAGGCACCCAGAGTCACTGGCGCGTATGTGAGTGCAGAGCAAAGTGGGTGGAGGAGTGTAGTGGCCGCTCACCAGACCGTTACGGAAAGTTATTCCTTCCGCGCGCGACGGAACGGGGACGGAAGCGGATCGCCGGGCGGCGACGTGGCGCGACGACGAGGAACACCGGCGCCGAGCCGGACCGCACGGCCACGGCGGGCGCCGCCGGACCGTCAGTAGCGCTGGCGGAGGAGCTGGGCGGCCTCGACGGCCCAGTACGTCAGGATGATCTGCGCCCCGGCGCGACGGATCGACGTGAGCGTCTCCAGGATCACCCGCTCGCGGTCCACCCAGCCGTTCGCGGCGGCCGCCTCGACCGTCGCGTACTCGCCGGAGACCTGGTACGCGGCGACCGGCACGTCCACCGCCGCGCGGACCGCCGACACCACGTCGAGGTACGGCAGCGCCGGCTTGACCATCACGATGTCGGCGCCCTCGGCCACGTCCAGCTCCACCTCCCGCAGCGACTCCCGGAGGTTCGCCGGGTCCTGCTGGTAGGCGCGGCGGTCGCCCTCCAGCGCCGACTCCACGGCGTCGCGGAACGGGCCGAAGAACGCCGAGGCGTACTTCACGGCGTACGCGAGCACCGACACGTCCTGGTGTCCCGCGGCGTCGAGCGCCCGGCGTACGACGCCGACCTGGCCGTCCATCATCCCGGACGGCCCGACCATCCCGACCCCGGCGGCGGCCTGGGCCACCGCCATCTCGGCGTACGCGGCCAGGGTC
>NZ_JBFAMU010000250.1:0-7303 GCF_040656655.1 Micromonospora sp. NPDC049799 | reverse complement strand
GCGGATGAGGTGGCGGCGCTGCCGCCAGACGAGGTGCAGCGCCCCGTCGGGCCCACGGAGGAGCAGCCCGTCCTCGCCGAGCGCCCGGCCACCGCCGCCGGAGACACCGATCAACACCGCCGAGCGGGGCGCCGCACGGTCGGGGTCGAGGCCGGCCACGGAGCAGACCGTCCACGGGGTGTCGGCGAGGCGCCTCGCGGCGGGCAACGAGTCCGGCGCGTCGGCGATGCCCAGCGGCAGGCCGCGCGGCACGCCCTCGATCGACCGGCGGGACACCAGCACCGTCTTCGGACGGTCCGCGCCGATGACGAGCAGGGCCGACGCGTAGTTGAGCACGGGATGCAGTTTCTGCTCGCGGTAGACGAACCTGGCGCCGGACTCCTTCTCCACGATCACCGCGCCGGCGTCGCGCCACTTGGTCCCGCCGCCGGCGAACAGCCCGTAGAGGGCGAAACCACCCAGCACGATCGCCGCCACCAGGACGCTGGCCAGCCCGGCGCCGGCCAACCGCCGGAACGGCGACTGCACCGGGTCGGTCTCACGCATCACCAGTGCGGCCACCGCCCGCTGGACGGTGAACTGGTAGGAGTGCAACTGGTCCTGCCGCGACGGCATCGGGTCCCCTCCGCTCGGTGGCCGGCACAGGATAAGCGTTCCGTCGATGTCCCGAGGACCCGGTGTAGCCAGCGCGCGGGATCCCACCCGGACTGGCCGATCGGTACCCCCAGGGGTATGGTGGGGACGTGAAGCTACGACCCGAGATGACGACCGACGCGTTGACCCGACTCAAGCGTGCACGTGGGCAGCTCAACGCGGTGATCGAGATGATGGAGAACGGCGAGGACTGCCGGGCCACGCTGACCCAGCTCGCCGCCGTCTCCAAGGCCCTGGACCGGGCCGGCTACAAGCTCATCGCCTCCGGGATGCGGTACTGCAACACCGCCCGGGAGAAGGGTGAGCAGCCCGAGATGACCGAGGACGAGTTGGAGAAGCTGTTCCTGGCCCTGTCCTGACCACGATCTCCACCGTCCGCGCCGCTTGAGGGAGGCGCGGACGGGTAACCCGCGCCACATCAGTCTGCTTGCTGCATACCCCCGGGGGTATATAGCAGTATGGAGAGGAGCACCCGATGACACTGGACATCTCCGTCATCTCGACCTCGTCGCTCGGCGACCGGAGCTACCTGGCCTCCGACGGCCGGATCGGCATCGTCGTCGACCCGCAGCGCGACATCGACCGCGTCCTGTACCTGGCCGGCGCGAAGGGCGTCCGGGTCACCCATGTCGTGGAAACGCACATCCACAACGACTACGTCTCCGGTGGGCTGGAACTCGCTCGCATCACCGGTGCGCACTACCTGGTCGCGGCGGCCGACGAGGTCGGTTTCGACCGGATGCCCGTCTCGGACGGCGACGAGGTGGCGGTCTCCGACACGCTGCGGCTGCGGGTGGTGGCCACGCCGGGCCACACCTTCCACCACCTCTCGTACGTCCTCGACGAGGCCACGGCCGGCGACTGGCGGCCGGTGGGCGTCTTCACCGGCGGATCGCTGCTGTTCGGCACCACCGGCCGTACCGACCTGCTGGGCAAGCAGCACGCCCACGACCTGGCCCACCGCCAGTACGCCTCGGCGCAGCGGCTCGCCGACCTCCTCCCCGACGGGGCGCAGGTGTGGCCGACCCACGGCTTCGGGAGCTTCTGCTCCGCCGGCCAGTCCGACGCCCCGGAGTCGACGATCGGACGCGAGAAGCAGGTGAACCAGGTGCTGCGGCTGGCTGCGGACGACTTCGTCACCGAGACGCTCGCCGGCCTGGACGCCTATCCCGCCTACTACGCCCACATGGGAGTGGCCAACTTCGCCGGTCCCGAGCCGGTCGACCTGACCCCGGTCAGCCGGGCGGACGCCGCGGAGCTGCGAAAGCGGATCGCCGACGGCCAGTGGGTCGTCGACCTGCGGCACCGCAAGGCGTACGCCGCGTCGCACCTCGCCGGCACCGTGAGCCTCGGCCTCGACGGCCCGATGTCGACCTGGCTCGGCTGGCTGATCGACTGGGGCGTCCCGATCACCCTGCTGGCGGAGACGCCGGAGCAGGTCGCCGACGCCCAGCGCGAACTGGTCCGGATCGGCATCGACCGGCCGGCTGCGCAGGCCACCGGCGGGACCGACCAGTGGGCGGTCGACCGGGAACAGGTACGCGAGCTGCGCAACGCCGACTTCGCGGCCCTGGCCGCGGCCCGCGGCGGCACCGTGCCCGGCGGCCTGCCGGCGCCCGATGTCGTGCTCGACGTCCGGATGACGAACGAGTGGCGCGACGGCCACGTCGACGGTGCCGTGCACATCCCGCTGCCGGACCTGCCGAGGCGGATGGACGAGGTGCCGGCCGGCGTCGTCTGGGTGCACTGCGGATCCGGCTACCGCGCCACGGCCGCCGCCTCACTGCTGGCCAACGCCGGCCGGGAGGTCGTCGTGATCGACGACAAGTTCGGTCAGGCCGAGGCCGCCGGCGTCGCCATGGCCCCCGGCGCCTGACCGCCATCCACCCGGCGGCGCGACCAGCGCCGCCCCGCCCGACGCCCCTTCCCCGTGAACGAGGAGACCATGAGCAACCCCGAGACCACCCGTACCGCCACCGTCGACGCCGCGACGCTGCGCGAGCTGATCGCCGCCGGGCGTCCGCCGCGCCTGCTCGACGTGCGTACCCCGGCGGAGTTCGAGACCTCGCACATCCCCGGCGCCTACAACGTGCCGCTCGACCTGCTGAAGGAGCACCGCGAGGAACTGCGCAACCACCTCGACGAGGACGTGGTGCTGATCTGCCGTTCGGGCGCCCGCGCCGCCCAGGCCGAACAGACCCTCGCCGGGGTGGGGCTGCCCAACCTCAAGGTCCTGGGCGGCGGCATGATGGCCTGGCAGGCCGCTGACGCGCCGCTGACCCGGGGCGCCGCGCGCTGGGACCTCGAACGGCAGGTCCGCCTGGTAGCCGGCTCGATCGTCCTGGTCAGCATCCTGGGCTCGGTCCTCGTGCCCGGCCTGAAGTGGGTCGCCGGTTTCATCGGCGCCGGGCTGACCTTCGCCGCGGTGACCAACACCTGCGCGATGGGGATGCTGCTCGGCAAGCTGCCCTACAACCGCGGCGCCAGCTGCGACCTCGACACCGTCGTCGGTCAGCTGCGTACGGGCCCGACCGCCGGGCAGCGGTCGTGACCGCGAGCCTCGCGCTGACCGTCGGACTGGCCGTCCTCATCGGCATCAGCCTCGGCCTGCTCGGCGGGGGCGGCTCCATCCTCGCCGTGCCGCTGCTGGTCTACGTCGGCGACCTACCGGCGAAGGAGGCGATCGCCACCTCGCTGCTGGTCGTCGGCGTGACCGCCGCGGTGGGGGTGCTGCCGCACGCCCGCGCCGGCCGGATCCGGTGGCGTACCGGACTGGTCTTCGGGGCCGCCGGCATGGCCGGCGCGTACGCGGGAGGCCGACTGGCGGCCTTCGTCCCGGCGACGGTCCTGCTCGTCGGCTTCGCACTGATGATGCTCGCCACCGCGACCGCGATGATCCGGGGCCGGCGCGGTCGGGCCGACCGGAGCGTGCCGCACGAGTTGCCGGTGCTGCGGGTGGTGCTGGACGGCGTCGTGGTCGGCCTGGTCACCGGCCTGGTCGGTGCCGGCGGCGGCTTCCTGGTGGTGCCCGCCCTGGCGCTGCTGGGCGGGCTCCCGATGCCGGTCGCGGTCGGCACCTCCCTGGTGGTCATCGCGATGAAGTCGTTCGCGGGCCTCGCCGGCTACCTGTCCAGCGTCAGCGTCGACTGGTCGCTGGCGGCCGCGGTGACCGCCGCCGCCGTGCTCGGCAGCCTCGCCGGTGGCCGGCTGGCCGGGCGCGTGCCGGAGGTCCTGCTGCGCAAGGCGTTCGGCTGGTTCGTGGTGGTGATGGGAGTCTTCGTCCTCGGTCAGCAGTTGCCCACGCACCTGCGCACCGAACCGCTGTGGTGGGCCGCCGTCGGTGGGCTCGCCGCCGTCGGGACGGCCGGCGCCCTGCTCACCGCCGACTGCCGGGGCGAGCGTCGGTGGGTTCCGGCGCCGGTCTGCCGCGCCCTGCAGACCCTCGCCCTGCGGTGAGAGGCTGACCCGGAGAGGAGGCGACATGGACAGCGACGACTGGGACGCCCGGTACGCGGGCACGCCGGGGCTGGTGTGGACCGCCGAGCCGAACCGGTTCGTGGTGCAGGAGCTGGCCGACGTGCCGCCCGGACGGGCCCTGGACGTGGCCGCCGGTGAGGGGCGCAACGCCGTCTGGTTGGCCGAGCGGGGATGGCGGGTCACCGCGGTGGACTTCTCGGCCCTCGCGGTGACCCGGGGGCGGGAGCTGGCAACGGACCGGGGCGTACCGGTCGACTGGCGGGTAGCCGACGTGACGGCGTGGACGCCGGAGCCGGCCGCGTACGACGTGGTGCTGGTCGCGTACCTGCACCTGCCCGCCGCGGACCTCGCCGCGGTCCTGGCCGGGGCGCGGGCCGCGCTGCGCCCCGGCGGCCGGATCGTGGTCGTCGGCCACGACCGCGCCAACCTCACCGGCGGCACCGGCGGTCCCCGGGACCTGGCCATCCTGCTGACCCCGGAGTCGGTCGTCGGCGCCCTCGACGGCCTGCGGATCCAGCGGGCGGAGACGGCCCGCCGGCCGGTCGCCGGGCCCGACGGCGGCACCGTCGACGCCCTCGACACGGTGGTCGTCGCCACCCGGCCGGAAGCGGCCGGGTGACGGCGACCCGGACACGGTTCAGGGGCGCAGGATCAGCCGGATCGGGTTGCCCTGCTTGCTGTGCACCCGCTCCACCGCCTGCTCCGCCTCGGCCAGCGGCAGCACGTCGCTGATCGACCCGCTGAGGTCCAGCCGCTTCTGCCGCGTCAGCGACACCAACTGCTCGACGTGCTCGGCCTCGGAGCCGTAGTGGCCGAGGATCGCCTGCTGGAAGTAGTTGAACGAGCTGTCCGACGGGATCGTGACCGGCTTGTTGGCGATTCCGGCGAGCACCAGCCGTCCCCGCCGGCCGAGCACGGTCAACGCCTGTTCCCGGACCGGGGTCACGCCGGCGAAGTCGAACGCCACGTCCAGCCCCCGCCCGGCGGTCAGGGCCAGGACCGTGTCCCGGAACGCCGGATCCGCCGGGTCGAGGGCCGCGTCCGCGCCGAGCGTGAGGGCCCGGTCGCGGGCGGCGGCGAGCGGCTCGACCGCGATCACCGGCGCCGCACCGACGAGCCGGAGCAGTTGTACGGCGTGGGCACCGAGACCACCGACGCCCCAGACCGCGACCGCCTCCCCGGGACGGGTACGCGCGGTGTCGGTCACCGCCGCCCACGGGGTGGAGACCGCGTCGGGAATGATGCACGCCTGCTCGAACGGCAGGTCGTCGGGGATCGACACCAGGGTGTCCCGGCTGGCCACGGCGTACTCGGCCCAGCCGCCGTCGTAGTCGACGCCCCGGGTGAAGATGGTGCCGCGCTGGTCCCGTTCCCCGGCCTGGAGCAGCACCCGTTGGCCCGGTTGCCAGCCCTCGACGCCGTCACCGAGGGCGTCGACCACCCCGGCGACCTCGTGTCCCAGCGTCACCACGTCACCCGGGAGGTAGAGCGGGGTCAGCGTGCCGTCGATCAGGTGCACGTCGGAGAGGCACACCCCGGCCGCCATCACCTTGATCCGCACCTGTCCCGGCTGCGGCTCGGGCACCGGTACCGACTCCAACCGCAGCGTCCGGTCCTCCAGGTGCAGCCGTCCGGCCAGCATGTCCGCCACGTCCACGTACTCCCTGTCCGGCCGCCGGTCGGCGGCCTCGACTGTCCGGCATACCCGACGACGCGGGATGAATGCGGGATCCCCCGGCCCTACCGCGTAGCATCCGGCGGATGGGCGCACGATTCGAGGAACTGGCCTGGCGGGAAACCCCGATCGGCGCCGTCAGCCTGCGCCGGCGCCGCGACCCGGCGCTCGGCGTCGAGGTGTACGAGGTGAAGCTCGACGACGAGTACCTGATGTCGAGCCTCTTCCCGGTGGCGGAGATCGAGCTGGCCCGGTTGGGGCTGGCCGCGCTGGCCGGAGGGGACCTCGACGTGGTGGTCGGCGGCCTCGGCCTCGGCTTCACCGCCCGCACCGCGCTCGACGACGACCGGGTCCGTTCGCTGGTGGTGGTCGAGGCGGTCGAGGACGTCATCGACTGGCACCGGCGTGAGCTGCTCCCCTTCGCCGCCGGGCTGGCCACCGACCCGCGGACGCGCTTCGCGCGGGCGGACTTCTTCGCGGCCGTCGCCGAGGGCACGGGCTTCGACCCGGACGACGCGGCACGGCGGTTCCACGCCGTCCTGCTGGACGTGGACCACTCCCCCCGCAACGTGCTGCACCCCAGCCACGCCGCCTTCTACACGCCGGAGGGCCTGCGCCGGCTGACCGCGCACCTGCACCCGGACGGGGTGTTCGCGCTGTGGTCGGACGACCCGCCGGACGCCGAGTTCGAGGAGGTTCTCGGCGCGGTGTTCCGCTCCGCGCGGGCCCACGTGGTCCGCTTCCCCAACCCGCTGACCGGCGGGGAGTCGGCCAACACGGTCTACGTCGCGCAGCGCTGACACCGGCCGGCCCAGATACCTACGCGACCGTAGGTTACCGTGGGGTAGGCGACTGGGTGGCACCGTGAGGAGAGACATGGACCTGAGCGAACGGCCCTGGCTGCGCAGCTACGCACCGGACGTGCCAGCGACGATCCCGTCGTCGGAGGAGTCCCTGGTGGACCTGCTGCGGAACTCGGCACGCCGGTTCGGTGCCCGCGAGGCGCTGGACTTCTACGGCGCCACCACCACGTACGCGGACCTCGCCGACCAGGTGGAGCGGGCGGCGGAGGCACTGCGCCGGCTGGGTGTCGGGCGCGGCGACCGGGTCGCACTGGTCCTGCCGAACTGCCCGCAGCACGTCGTCGCCTTCTACGCGGTACTGCGCCTCGGCGCCGTCGTGGTGGAGCACAACCCGCTCTACACCGAGCAGGAGCTCACCCACCAGCTCGCCGACCACGGCGCGCGGGTCGCGGTCGTCTGGGACAGGATGGCGCCGCTGGTCCTGCGTACCGCCGGCGCCACCACCGTGGAGACGGTGCTCGCGGTGGACCTCAGCCGCGCCCTGCCCCGGCTCAAGCGCTGGGCGCTGCGGCTGCCGCTGCCGGCGGCCCGCGCCACCATGCTTCCGCGCGTTGAACGCGATCGGCTACGACGGCCCGATCTCCATCGAGTGGGAGGACGCCGGGATGGACCGCCTCGTCGGGGCGCCGGAGGC
>NZ_JBFAMU010000249.1:0-7373 GCF_040656655.1 Micromonospora sp. NPDC049799 | reverse complement strand
CGGGCCCGGGACCTGGGGATCCCGGATACGGAAGCGGCCGTCACGCCCGACATGCTCGTGGTCTGATAGGACGGTGGCGGCCGGAGGACCCGAGCCGGCGCAGCCAGAACGTCGACTCGGGCAGCCACGCGTCGGCGACGTCCGCGCCGTCGGCCAGGTCCCGGACCATGGCGGCGGACTGGCGGGCCTCCACGACGACGGACACGCAGGGTTGGCTGCCGACGCTCGCCCGCGCGATCCGGTCCAGGGCCGGCGCCACCACCGGGGCGGCGGCCAGCCGCAGCCGCACCTGGTCGCGACAGGCCGGCTCGCGCCGCTCGGACGCGACGTACGTGACCGTCGCCCAGCCGAGCAGCACCATGGCCAGGGCCGCGCTGAGCAGCACCACCGGGGAACGGCGGAAGAGGTCACGCACCGGAGCGGAGAGGTCACGCAACACCGCCCGGGTCACCTCCTCGATGTCCGCGCCGGCGAGTCCGGCCGCAGGTCACAACCGTCCGTCGGTGGGACAGCGCATGTGGTGCCCGCCACCGTACGGGGTCGCGGTGCACACCCTGCCAAGGTTTTCCGCCGTCGGCAAACCCCCGTTCGACCGGCCCGCTCCGGCGATCTTGCTGACGATGTGACCCATTGCGCAGCACTCCCGGCCCGCCCTAGGGTGGCGCGATCGTGCCCGCTTACTCGTCGGTAGGAGCAGCGTGGACAACTCCGGCATCCCCTCGCGCCACGTCCTGTTCCTGAACTGGCGGGACACCACCAACCCGGAGGGCGGCGGCTCCGAGGTCTACATCGAACGCATCGCGGCCGAGCTGGTCACGTTCGGTCACCAGGTGACTCTGCTCTGTGCGGCGCACGAGGCGGCCGGCGAGTCCGGCACCACCGACGGGGGCGTCCGCGTCCTGCGCCGCGGCTCCCGCATGTCCGTGTACGCGCGGGCCGCCCTGACCTGCGTCGCCGGCCGCCTCGGCTTCGGCCCGCTGAGCCGGCGCGGGCACGGCCGACCCGACCTGGTGGTCGACGTGTGCAACGGGGTGCCGTTCTTCGCCCCGCTCTACGCCGGCCGGCCGGTGGTGTCCCTGGTGCACCACGTGCACCGCGAGCAGTGGCCGGTGGTGTTCGGCCCGTTGATGGCTCGCCTCGGCTGGTGGATCGAGTCGCGGCTGGCGGTGCGGCTGTACCGCCGCTGCCGGTACGTGACGGTCTCCGGGGCGAGCCGCAACGAGCTCGCCGACCTGGGCGTCGACCCCGGGCGCATCGACGTCGTGCCCAACGGCACCCCGCCGGTCACCGGCCCGTCGCTGCCCCGTACGCCGCACCCGTCCCTGCTCGTCCTCGGCCGGCTGGTCCCGCACAAGCGGGTCGAGATCGCCCTGCGGGCGGTTGCCGCGCTGGTCGACGAGCTGCCCGACCTGGAACTGGTGGTGGCCGGCCAGGGCTGGTGGGAGACGCCGCTACGGGAGCTGTCCGAGCGGCTCGGCATCTCCGACCACGTCCGGTTCACCGGCTTCATCAGCGAGGAGGAGAAGCACGCGGCGCTCTCCTCGGCCTGGCTGGCGCTCACCCCCTCGCTCAAGGAGGGGTGGGGGCTCACGATCGTGGAGGCCGCCGCCCGCAGCACCCCGACGGTGGCGTTCCGCTACGCCGGTGGTGTCGCCGAGGCGATGGTCGACACGGAGACCGGCCTGCTCGTCGACGACGAGGAGGAGTTCGTGTCGGTGGTCCGGGAACTGCTCGCCGACGACGTGCGCCGCAAGGCGATGGGTGAGGCGGCGTTGCAGCACGCGGCCCGGTTCACCTGGACCGCCGCCGGTGCCCGCTTCGCCCAGCTGGTCGCGGGGACGGCCGCCCGGGATTGACCGAGACCACGCCGAAAAGGCGCCCGCGTCAGCGGGCGCCTTTTCGTTCGTCAGGGCTCAGCGAGCGCCGTACTCGATCGGCTGATCGACGGTGCTGGAGTTGCCGGCCTTATCCGCGGCGTCCTGCGCGGACGTGCCGAGACCGTTCGCCAGACCGACGCTCAGCAGCAGACCGAGCACGACTCCGAGTACCCCCACGGCGACGAACGCGGGCAGGTTCTTCATCCACCTTCTCCTTCCGCGGGACTCGCGTGCCGGGACGCTATCACGGGGCGACGCCTCCGCGCAGTGCCCGAAAGAACGATGCCGATCATCACCGCTCCGGCGAGCAGATGGGCCAATCCGACCGGTCCCGGTCCGGTCGCGGTGGGTGACGGCGACCAGACCGGGTTCTCGTAGAGGGTCAGGTCCGGTCCGGCGTGGACGATCCGCAGGCCGGCCAGCGCGGACGCCCGCGGCGCCGGACCCGGGACGTGCTGCACCAGCACCCATCGGACATCCTCGGCGGCCAGCGGGCGGCCGTCGGCGATCAGCATCCGTACCCGCGCCGCCCGGGGGTCCTCGCCGGCCACCGCACGACCACCGACCCAGAGGGTGTCGTCGACCAGCACCGGCACCGCGAGGTACCGGGGCGCCGGGTCGATCACCACCACGTCCCGGTTCCAGGCCGGACGCTGGTACTCCTGGAACGGCAGTGAGATCACCGGACCTGGGCGCGCCGCCGTCAGCCGGGCCACCGTCGCCCAGTCCGCCGGCCACTGGACCGGCCGCAGCCGGCCCGCCGCGCCGAACGCGAGGTCGGGCAGGACCGCCACCGGCAGCAGCACCGCCCCGGCCAGCACGACCCGACCGGTCACCGCGTCGAAGCGGGCGACGGCCCGGTCGGCCAGCCGTTCCGCGCCGAGCGCCCCGGCCACCGCCAGCGCCAACGCGTACGGCAGCAGCAGCTTCTGCCCGTCCCGGACCAGGCCCGCGCCGGGCACGCTGGCCACCAGCCAGCCGAGGGCGGCGGCACCACCGGGCAGCACGCCGACGGCGGCGGCCAGCCAGGAGCCGCCCGCCAGCACCCCCAGTCGTACCGCGAACGCCCCGGGCCAGCGCCGACGCAGCAGCGGCACCCCGCAGCCGGCGACGGCGAGCAGGAGCACGGTCGCCACCGGCACCAGCACCGAGGCCCGCGAGGCCGGCGTGGCCTGCGCGTTCCAGATGCCGCCGGTGCCGGCCAGCGAGACCAGCGGCCCGGCCCAGTTCTCCGCCCGCGCGGCGAACGCCTCCACACCGGCCGGGTCCGACCGGCCGGTACCGGTGCTGACCGCGCCGGCCACCAGCCAGGGCGCGTTGAGCAGCACCGCCGATCCGAGCACCAGGGCCGTCGACCGGCCGGCGCGCGGGTACCGTCCGGGCACCAGGATCCCGGCCGCGACCAGAGCCAGCACACCGCCGGTCGGGGTGATCGCGGACGCCGCCACCGCGAGCAGCAGCCGCCGGGCCGCCCCCGGCCGGCCCGTCCGCACCTCCAGCGCCGCCCGCACCAGCCACGGAAACGCGGCGTACGCGACCAGCAGGCCCCACTGCCCGATCAGCAGCCGCTCGGCGAGGTACGGCGTCCAGGCGTACCCGAGGGCGGCGACCACCCGCACCCCGGTCCGGTCGGTGGGCACCAGCCGGGCGGCGCCGAGCGCGGCGAACCAGACGATCGCCACCAGCACCAGCCGTTGCAGCGCCCATCCCGGCAGCGCCTGGCCCAGCAGCGCCACCACCGCGTCCTGCGGCACGGCCCGGGGCAGCGCCGTGACGGGGGCGATCGCCTCCCAGCTCAGCGTGGGGCGGGGCACGAAGACCATGTCGTAGCGGAGCACGTACCCGGGCAGCGCCAGCGGCGCGAGGACCACCGCGGTGACCACGGCGGCGACGCCGTGGGGCACCAGCCGTTCCCGCATCCGACCGTCCTCACCACCGTCGCCGTACGCGACCACCACCACCGGTGGCGGACACTGTACGCGGCGGGCGCGTACCCGCCGCGAACCATCCGTTGACCTGATGGGGGATGCCGGTCGTGGTGTGGCAGTCTTCCCGCCATGGCAATGACGGGGGCGGCCACGACGGGCGCGCGTGGGCAGGCCGACGGGTGGCTGGGGCGGGATCCCTTCCGCACGGTGGCGCTGGCGATGATCACCATCGGGGTGCTGTGGCGGGCGCAGCTGGCCGCCCGGGGCTACCTCGCCGCCGACGACTTCGTCCTGATCACCCAGGCCAGCGAGGCCGAGCTGACGCCGGAGCACCTGCTCTCGCTGTACAACAACCACCTGATGCCCGGTGGCCGGCTGCTGATCTGGCTGGTGACCGAGTACGTCGGCCTGGCCTACTGGCCGTACGTGCTGCTCATGGCGATCGGGCAGGCCGTCCTCGGGCTGGCCTTCCTCCGGCTGCTGCGCCGCCTGCTGCGACCGGGCTGGCTGATGCTCCTGCCGCTGGGCGTGCTGCTGTTCAGCCCGCTCACCCTGGAGGCGACCTCGTGGTGGGCGGTCGGGGTCAACATGCTGCCGATGCAGATCGCGATGGTGCTCGCGGTCGGCGCGCAGGTGGCGTACGTGCAGACCCGTCGCCGCCGGCACCTGGTCGCGCTGGCCCTGTCGGTGCTCCTCGGACTGTTCTTCTTCGAGAAGGCCGTGCTGGTCGTACCGCTGGTCTTCCTGCTGACCGCCCTGCTCTACGCCGAGGGTGGGGTGGTCCGCACCCTCTGGACCACGGTCCGCCGCTGGTGGCAGTCCTGGCTGGTGCTGACCGTGCTGACGCTGGGTTTCCTGGCCGCCTACCTGACCCGCTCCGAGTCGTCCCTACGCCGGCCGGAGTCGCCGGGCGAGGTGCTGTCCTTCCTCCAGCAGATGCTCGGCTCCAACCTGCTGCCCGGTCTGGTCGGCGGTCCGTGGCGATGGTTGGGCGCCGGTGACGGCGCGCCGGTCGCCGCTCCGCCGGAGCTGGGCAGTTGGCTGGCCTGGGTGCTGGTGGTGGCCCTGATCCTGGCCACCGTACGACGGGACCGCCGCGCCGGCCGGGCCTGGGTGCTGCTCGGCGCGTACCTGGTCATGGTGGCGACGATCCTGGCCGCGACCCGGCTGGGCTCGGTGTTCAGCGCCGTCGCCGGCGGTGTGCCGCGGTACGTCAGCGACGTGGTCGTGGTCGCGGCGCTCTGTCTCGGCGTGGCGCTCTGCGGCCTCGCCCGCGGCCCGGCCGAGGGATGGGCGGCCGGTGCCGTACCGGAGGTTCCGGAGCCGGAGCCGGCGGACGACGCGCCCGCCGCCGAGTCGCGGCCGGCGCCGCAGCCGGTCACCGCCACGGTGCCGGCCGCCCGGCAGAAGCCGCTCGTGGTGGCCCGGGCCGGCGTCATCCACGCCGAGGCGGACGACGAGCCGGAGCCGGAGCCGGAACCCGAGCCGGTGTCCACCGTCCCCGACGCCTCCGTCCCCGACGCCACCGGTCCGGGTGGGCCGAGGTCGGATGACGTGGAGCGGCCGGCCGGCGACACCCCACCGTCCGCCCCGGTACCGTCCCGCACGCCGCCGGGGGACAGCGGGCCGCCGCCGGCGGACCTGCTCGCGCCCATCCCCGCCCGCTACCGCGACTCGGTGACCGTCATGCTGGTCCTGGTCCTGATGGCGGTCTGCCTGGGCACCGCCTGGACGACGTCCCGCTACGGCGACGAGTGGGCCCGCAAGTCCGCCCGCACGTACGTCGAAACCGTCCAGCTCGAGATGGCCAGCGCCCCACCCGGGACGGTCTTCTTCGACACCACCGTCCCGGACAACGTCGTCCCGGCGCTGTCCAACCCGTACAACAAGCAGTCGCGCTTCTTCCGGTCGTTCGGCGCCCGGCCGGTCTTCGTGGACGAGGCCGAGAAGCCGTCGGTGCTGGACCACCTGGGCCGGATCCAGGAGGCCACCATCCAGGGCAGCGTCATCCAGCCCGGTCCCGAGGCGTCGTGCGGTTACCGCGTCACCGCCGGCCAGACCGTCCGGATGCCGTTGGACAAGCCGCGTGACGAGTGGCACTGGGTGGTCCGGGTGGGCTACCTGAGCTCCGGCACGGGCACCGCCGTCCTGCGCCTCGGCACGGGCACCGCCACCTTCCCCGTGAAGCCGGGCCTCAACCAGCACTTCTTCCGCATCGTCGGCGGCGGGGACACGGCGGAGCTCAGCGTTTCCGGCGACGGTGTGTCGTTCTGCACCAACGAGGTCGCCATCGGTGATCCGGTGCCCAAGCCGGAGTAGCGGCGGCCGGCGTCCGCGCCGGCCGCCCGGCCTCCGCCGTCGGTCACTCCGGGCGGAACAGCACCGAGTTGACGTAGCGCGGGCGCGGCCAGACCACCCGCCGGGCGAAGCTCTGGCCGACCCGGGCGATCGCGGCACGCTGGTGCCCGCCGAGGTCGAAGTCCTCCAGCGGCATCCAGGTGCGGCCCGGCAGCACGGACCCCCGGTAGCCCCAGCCGGCGAGCAGGTCCAGCAACGGCGTGACCGGCTGGATCCGCTCCTCGACCTCGATCAGCAGCACCGGCCGGTCACGCCGCACGGTCTCCTCGGCTCCCCGCAGGGCGGGCAGCTCGTGGCCCTCGATGTCCAGCTTGACGAAACGCACGTCGGTCAGCCCCAGCGAGTCCAGCGTGATCCGCCGGACCTCGACCGGATCGCCCTGTCCCACGTCCTCCAGCGACGACGTACCGACGATCGCGCCACCCGCCGGCAGGTGCAGGGCCGCGGTGCCGAGGTGGTCGGAGACGGCCGCCTCGACCACCTCGACCGACGGGAAGGCCGCGCGCAGTTGCCGCGCCAGCGGCGGGGTCGGCTCCACGGCGACCACCCGGTCGGCCCGTCGGAGCAGCCGGGCCGTCCAGGGCCCGTACCAGGCCCCGACGTCCACGGCGGTGCCGCCGCGCGGCACGAACTCGGCCAGCCGGGCCAGTTCCGGTTCCACGCGGGGGTAGACCCATCGGATCGCGTTGCCGACGAGACGTTCGGGAAGGACCGCGGCCAGCCCGGAGGTCGCTGCCGGGACCGCTTGCGTCGACGCCATGGGCCAGGACACTAGACGTTTTCCGCCCCCGGGGGCAGGGGGTCGCCCGTTCGGGGCTGTCGGGCCGGTCGGGTGACCGGTACCGTCTCCCCGGTCGGGCGGTCGGCCCGACCGGTCCGCCGATCACGACACGTACGGCTCGGGCGGCGGCAGGGAGACGCGGGGTGGCATGACTCAGACGGCGGGCGGCGGGACCGCGGTGGTCCGGCTCGGCGCGGCCGGCGTCGCCGTCACCGTCGCCACCGTGCTGACCAACGCGCTGGCGTACGTCGTGCCGGTCCTCGGTGCCCGTCGACTCACCCCCGCCGACCTGGGCGCGCTGGCCACGGTGCTCGCCCTGGCGGCCATCGCGGCGGTGCCCGGCTTCGGTCTCCAGATCGCGGTGGCGGCACATCGCGCCCGGCAGGGAGCCACCGGCTCGGCCCGGCTCGCCGGGCGCACCGCCGCGCT
>NZ_JBFAMU010000248.1:0-7381 GCF_040656655.1 Micromonospora sp. NPDC049799 | reverse complement strand
GCTGCGCCGGGTGCGGTGGTCCGCGCCGCCGGCCCGGGAACGGTGCTCTTCGCCGGCATGGTCGCCGGCCGTCCGGTGGTCACCGTGGGGCACGCCCAGGGCCTGCGCACGACCCACGAGCCGGTGCGACCCGCGGTCACGGTCGGCGACCCGGTCCGCCCCGGCGATCCCCTCGGCGTCCTGCTGGCCGGGCACGCGGGCTGTCCCGTGCCGGCCTGCCTGCACTGGGGGCTACGCCGGGGCGCGGAGTATCTCGACCCACTCGCCCTGCTCGGTCTCGGGCCGGTGCGGCTGCTGCCCCTCGACGGGACTCCGCCGCCGGAGGCTGACAGCTCACGCCCGGGCGAGCAGGGCCGGCAGGCGCACCGCCAGCCGCTCGTACTCCTCGGCGCGGTTGTAGACCTGGCCGCTCACCCGCAGCCAGCCCCGACCGCCCCACGCGTTGACCGCCACCTCGGTGGCGAGCCGGTCGGCGATCCGGGCGCGTAGTGCGCCCGCGGCTTCCAGGCTGGTCGCGACGCCGGGCGGCAGCGGGACGATCCGCATCGCCACCCCCGGTCCGCCGGGGTCCGGCAGGTCGGCGGGCGGCACGTCGAGCGCGTCCCCCACCACCCGCTGGCCGTACGCCGCCAGCGCGGCGTTGTGCGCACGGACCCGGTCGAGCCCGAGGCTGCGCAGTGTGAACAGGCCCACCGGCGCGGCCAGCCACGCGGTGTAGTCCATGGTCGCCTGCCACTCGACGTGACCCGGGAAGCCCGCCTCCTGCTCCCACGAGACGACCAGCGGCTCGATGCGGTCCCGCCACGCCGGGGACACCACCAGCACGGCGGTGCCGCGGGGGGCGTACGCCCACTTGTGCAGGTTGCCCACCCAGAAGTCGGCGCCGATGCCGGCGACGGTGGCCGGCAGCATGCCGGGGGCGTGGGCGGCGTCGACCAGGACCGGCACGCCGTGCTCGCGGGCCACCCCGACGATTGCAGCGACCGGGAGGAGTCGGGCGGTGGGGGAGGTGAGCTGGTCGACCACGAGCAGTCGGGTCCGGCCGGGACGCAGCCCGGCGCGGACGATCTGGAGGATCTCCTCGTCGGTCGCGGCCAGCGGCACCCGGAGCGCCCGCGTCACGGCCCCGGTACGCCGGCACTCCCGGGCGATGGACAGGTCCACCGCGCCGTAGCCGTGCTCGGTGGTGAGCACCTCGTCGCCGGGGCGCAGGCCCATCGACTGCAGGACCACCGCCACACCGGTGGTGGCGTTCGGGACGAGCGCGGTGCCGTCCGGGTCGGCCCCGAGGAAGGTCGCCAGGTGCCGGCGGGTGTGCGTGATGCGCTCGGTCAGCCCCACCGTGAAGAAGCGCAGCGGGTTCGCCTCGACCTCGTCGCGCAGCCGCTGCTGGGCCCGCTGCACGCCGATCGGCACGGCACCGAACGATCCGTGGTTGAGGTGGCTGACCGCCGCGTCGAGGGAGAAGAGCAGGCGCGCTCCCGGAATCGGCTCGGGTGGCTGGGGAACGCTCACCGGATGATCGTAACGGTCGCCCCGATCACCGACCGTGCTCGTTGGCGGTCGTCGATCGGCCGGTCCGGGTCAGGCGCGCGGGTGGGCCTGACGGTAGGCGGCCCGCAGCCGCTCCACCGAGACGTGCGTGTAGATCTGCGTGCTGGCCAGCGACGAGTGGCCCAGGATCTCCTGCACCGCCCGCAGGTCCGCGCCGCCTTCGAGCAGGTGGGTGGCGGCCGAGTGGCGCAGCCCGTGCGGGCTGGTGTGGGGGAGTCCGGCCGCCTCGGCGTACCCGCTCACGACCCGGCGGGCGGTCGTCGGGTTGAGCCGGCCGCCCCGGGCGCCCAGCAGCAGGGCGCCACGCGTGGCCGGACCGGCCAGGACGGGCCTACCGTCGCGCAGCCACTCGTCGAGCGCCCGCTGGGCCGGCAGCCCGTACGGCACCGTCCGTTCCCGCCCACCCTTGCCGAACACCCGGACCACCCGCCGGGAATGGTCGACGTCGGCGACGTCCAGGCCGCACGCCTCGCTGATCCGCACCCCGGTGCCGTAGAGCAGTTCCAGCAGCGCCCGGTCGCGCAGCAGCACCGCCGCCGCGACGGCGTCGTCGGGTGGCACCGGGCCGGCGGGTGGCGCGGCGGGGCCGAGGGCTTCGTCGGGCTCCGCAGCGCTCCGGCCCGGCGCCTCCACCAGGGCGGCGGCCTGCTCGGCGCGGAGCACGGTGGGCAGCTCCCGTCTCGCCTTCGGACTGGCCAGGGTGGCCGCCACGTCAGTGGGGAGCAGTCCCGCGCGATGGGCCCAGGCGCTGAACGTCCGTGCCGACGCGGCGCGCCGGGCCAGCGACGACCGGGCGGCCCCAGTGGTGCGTTGCCGGGCGAGCCAGCTGCGCAGGACCCCCAGATCCAGGTCCGCCAGCTCGGTGCAGCTCATCCGGGTGGCGTGGTCCAACATCGACACGACGTCCGCGACGTACGCCCGCACGGTGTGCGCCGAGCGGTTGCGGACCCCGGCCAGGTGACCGGCGAAGTCGTCCACCGCCTCGCGCATCGTCGGCGGGAGGGCCTGGTGCGCCGCCCGGGTGCTGCGCGTCGCCCGCCCCGCCGCGTCGCCCGGCGTCGTGTCCTGGGTTGGCACGGGTCCACCCTACGACCGAGCGGTCCTCCGGTGGTGACCGCCGCTGCTGCACCAGGTGTCCGCGACACCCGAGCCGTCCTGTCCGTGGACTGCCGCGTGTCGCCCGGCGGGACGTCATGGATTAGCCCGGCTGCGGCGAGCAGACTGTCGTACAACGGGGCGCGAGCCCTGGTCGGTGGCCCGGCGGCCGGCCGGGAACGACGAAGGGGGACTGGCCATGGGAGTGGACGTCGTCCTCTACCGGGTGGTGCCCGTCGGCCCGGGGCGGCGGCGGTACGTGACGGCGGAGGTGTTGCCCGATCCCGACGACGTGCTGCTGGGTCTGGTGCGGCGGGTCCGGAGCACCGGCCGTACCCCCGTCCTCGACCGGGTCGACCCGGTGGGTCTGCTGGTGGTGCCGGCCGACCGCGCGGCTCACCTCGCCGACGAGCTGGCCTGCCTGGAGGAGGTGGCCCGGGACGAGGCCGAGGTGGCGCACGTCCGCCGCCTCGACCGGTTGGCACGACGGCTGCGCGCGGATCACGACATGGAACTCCGCTTCGAGGGCGACTGACGGGCCGTACCGGTCCGGGGCTCACCGCACCCTTCCAGCGTCGGCGCGACCCGAGCGCCGAGGTGGCGGCACCAGCGCGTACCCGTCGTCGCGCCGGACCACCAGGGCCAACTCCTCCAGCATGGACAGTTTGCGCAGGGCGGTACGCAGACCGACACCGGCGCGGGCGGCCAGCACGTCCACCCCGACCGCGCCGCGGCGCGGCAGCGCCTCCACGATCGAGCGCGCGTCGTCGTCCAGCAGATCGGCCGGGCGTTCCGGGCCACGGGGCAGCGGGGCCAGGTCCCCGATCCGGCCTACCTCCTCCAGCACGTGCGCGAGCCCGGTGACGAGGCGGGTTTCGGGCTCCTCCCGCAGCAGTTCGTGGGTGCCGACCGACATCGCCGAGGTGACCGGACCGGGCACCACCATCGTCCGGCGGGCCAGGGCGAGCGCCCGGCGGGCCGTCTGGGTCGCGCCGCTGCGGGCCGCCGCCTCGACCAGCACCGTCCCTCGGGTGCCGGCGGCGATGACACGGTTACGGATCAGGAACCGTGGCTTGAGCGGTTCCGCCCCGGGCATCCACTCACTCACCAGCAGCCCTGAGTCGGCGATCCGGTCGAACAGCGCGGCGTTGCCCATCGGGTAGGGCCGGTCCACCCCGCAGGCCAGCACGGCCACCGTCAGGCCACCGGCGGTGAGGGCGCCCCGGTGGGCTGCCGCGTCGATGCCGAAGGCGCCGCCGGAGACCACCGTCCAGTCCCGTTCGGCCAGCCCGTAACCGAGTTCGGTGGCGACGTGGTTCCCGTACCCGGTGGCGGCCCGGGCGCCGACCACCGCGACGGACCGCTCGAACGCCTCGCCGAGCGGCCACGAGCCGCGTACCCAGAAGCAGAGCGGTGGGGCGGTCTCCTGGTCGACGCGGCGGCGGGCATCGGGAAGGCGCAGGCGGCGCAGCTCGCCGACCCGCGCCGGCCACTCGTCGTCGGTCGGGACGACGACGCGGGCGCCCAGCCGGTCCGTACGGGCCAGCGCCTCGGCGGCCACCGCCCGCGCGTCCCCCTCGGCGCTGCGGGCCGCCACGGTGGCCCGGAGTGATTCCTCCGGCCCGCCACCGTCGAGCAGCAGGTCGAGCGCGTCGACCGGGCCATGGCGCTCGACCAGGTGGTGGACCGATCGGGTGCCCGGCTCGGTGAGCCAGGTCAGGGCCACGCGGGCCAGAGTCAGCTCCTCGGCGTCACTCACGTTCCCTCTCCCGTCCTGAGTTGGATGGCCTCCCGGACGTCCTCCCGGTCGGGTCGGTCCCGACCGTCGAGGTCGGCGATCGTCCAGGCCAGGCGGACGATCCGGTCGAAGCCCCGAGCGGAGACCGAGCCGGAGTCCAGTCGCGTCCGCAGCTCGGCGGTGTCCTTCCCGGCCAGCCGCCACGGTGGGCGTCGCAGGTCCGGGCCGGGTATCTCGGCGTTGAGCCGTCGGCCGAGGGGCGCCCACCGCGCGCGGGCCGCCTCCCGGGCGACGGCCACCCGGCACGCCACCGTGGCCGACGACTCCCGGTCGACGGTGGCCTCCATCAGCTCGGCCGCCCGCACCGGTGGAAGGCGCACCTGCACGTCGATCCGGTCCAGGAGGGGACCGGACAGCCGCCCCAGGTAACGCCGCCGCACCTGCGGCGCGCACTCGCAGTACGCATCACCGGCCGGCTTCGCGCACGGGCAGGGGTTGGCGGCAAGGACCAGCTGGCTCCGCGCCGGGTACTCGGTGCCGCCCCGGCTCCGCGCCAGCTGCACCCGCCCGTTCTCCAGCGGCTGGCGGAGCGCCTCCAACGCGCCCTTGCTGAACTCCGGTGCCTCGTCGAGGAAGAGGACCCCGCGGTGGGCGAGGGACACCGCACCGGGTCGCGCCAGCCCGGACCCGCCGCCGACCAGCGACGCGACGGTGGCGGTGTGGTGCGGCGCCTGGAACGGCGGCCGGCGCAGCAGCCGCCCGTCCGCCGGCAGCAGGCCGGCGATCGAGTGCAGCGCTGTCACCTCCAGCGCGGCCTCGTCGTCCAGCTCGGGCAGCAGCGACGGGAGCCGTTCGGCGAGCATGGTCTTCCCGGCGCCGGGCGGGCCGAGCAGCGCCAGGTGGTGGCCACCGGCGGCGGCGACCTCCAACGCGCGGCGGCCCAGGTCCTGACCGGCGACGTCGGCCAGGTCCGGGCCGTCCGGACCCGGGGGCGGGTCCGCCGTGTCCGGCTCGATCAGCGGTACGCCGTCGCGGACGAAGGCGACCAGCCGGTGCAGCGTGTCCACCGCCCGGACCCGGATCCCCGGGATGACGGCCGCCTCGGCGGCGTTGCCCACCGGGACGATCACCCGGTCGACGCCCGCCTTCGCCGCCGCCGCGACCATCGGCAGGACGCCCCGCACCGGCCGGACCGTGCCGTCCAGCCCCAGCTCACCGAGGACCGCCACCCGTTCCAGGGGCAGCAGGGGCAGCTCGCCGGAGCCGCCCAGCAGGGCCGCCGCGATGGCCAGGTCGAAGGCCGAGCCGAACTTCGGCAGGGTCGCCGGCAGGAGGTTCAACGTGATGCGGCGGTTGGGCCAGCGCTGGCCGGAGTTGACCACCGCCGCCCGGACCCGGTCCCGAGCCTCGTAGAGGGCCGTGTCCGGCAGCCCGGAGATCACCACCGCCGGCAGTCCGGGGGCGAGGTCCGCCTCGACCTCCACCAGGTGCCCGGTCACGCCGACCAGGCCCACGCAGAGCACCTTCGCGTAGCTCACGTCCACACCTCGCGCCGCATCTAGAACGCCCCCTTGAGGTGTTCGACGCGGGCGGCGCCGGCCGGGCTGAGGCGTACCGAGATCACGTCGAAGCGCACCTCGTCGGCCGTCGTGCCGGTCTCGCCCAGCCATCGGGCGGCCAGCCCACGCAGCCGGCGGGCCTTGGCCGGCACGACCGCCTCGGCCGGGCAGCCGAAGTCGTCCGTACGACGGGTCTTCACCTCGCAGAAGGCGAGCACCGGCCCGTCCCACGCGATGATGTCGATCTCACCGGCCGCACAGCGCCAGTTCCGCGCCACCGGCCGCAGGCCGGTCCCGATCAGGTGCCGTACGGCGCACCGCTCGCCGTACGCGCCGACCGCCTGGTTCCGCTTCGTCATGCCGGCACCGTGCCGCGTACGCCCGCACCGCGCAGCCCTCGACGGCCCGCCTGTGGACGACGGAGGCGCCTGTGGACAACCGGACGATCATGCCCCTGGTGTGCTACGGGCGCCCCCACCGTGGACGCGTCTCCGGCTGGCCTCCACGAGATGGCCTACGACTGGCGAGCCGACCGGGTCGGAGCGGCCCTCACCGGCCGCAATCCCACGGTCCTTCGACGCCTCACCGCCGGATTCGCCGTGATCGGCGACGGGCAGCACCTCCCGGGCTACTGCGTCCTGATCACGGACGACCCGTCCGTCGATCGCCTCACCGACCTGCCCCGCGAGCGCCGTCTGGCCTTCCTCGCCGACATGGACCTGCTCGGCGAGGCGGTTGCCGGCGTGTGCGCCCGGCGGGATCCGGGCTTCCGCCGGGTCAACTACGAGATCCTCGGCAACCTCGACTCCTTTCTGCACGCCCATGTGCGTCCCCGTCACGACTGGCAGCCGGCCGAGTTGCGGCGTGGCCCGGTCTATCGGTACCCGGACGAGGTGTGGCGCGACCCCGCGTACGCTCTCGGCACGCGGCACGCGGCACGACGGCCTTCGCGCCGCGCTCGCGGCGGAACTCGACCGACTGGTCGAACACGCCACCTCGGGGTGACTTTCCGTGTATGTCCGATCACCCCTCCCGCGTGAGGTGAGCGGGGCCGGCGGTTGGTGTGCGGGGCGAATGGCGCACGTGGATCCGGTCGCATACGGTGCCGACGTGGACGGACGACGGAGCTTTGCCGAAGACCAGGAGTCACGTTGGTATCCCGGGGGACGTGACCGAGGCTACGGGGACCCGGACTGGCGCGAAGGAGCCGAGGCTCGGTACCGGGACGACGACCCGCGTGCTCCCGAGCAGCGTGGCGGCGACGACGCCCGCTACGGCGACCCCGGGCCGGGCGTCGGGACGCGGCGCGGCGACGCCGACCGTGGGCGGTACGGCGGTGCCGAGGAATCCGGCCGGTTCGCGATCACCGAGGGTGACTCCGGCCGCTTCTCGTCCGTTGACGACGAGTCGGGTCGGTTCGGCGCGGTGGGCGCGT
>NZ_JBFAMU010000247.1:0-7403 GCF_040656655.1 Micromonospora sp. NPDC049799 | reverse complement strand
GCCCGCACCCGGCGCGGGGGCCCGGGGCGCGCGCCGCGGCCCCCGTCGCCGTTCGTCGGTGGCTCGGTCGTTCGTCAGTAGCTCAGGCAGACGCACTCGGTCATCAGGGCGCGGACGTTGCGCACGTACTGCGGATTGGGGATGGCCAGCGGCTTGCCCTCCTGGGCCACCGCCCCGTGCCCGTAGTTGTACGCCGCGATCACCGCGTTCAGCAGACACGAGTCCAGCTCGGCCGTGCACAGGGCCGCGTCCAGCCGGTAGTCGGCCTCGAAGTACATGTCACCGATGTACTTCGTCAGCCAGGCCAGGTAGTTGGCGCCCAGGTACGCGTTGTCGCGGTAGTCGTCGACGTCGTAGCTCTGCCCGAAGCGCTGGTTCATCCACTCCGCCGTCGCCGGCATCACCTGCATGAGGCCGATGCCGCCGTCGCAGGCGACGATGTTGGACTGCCAGCCGCTCTCCTGCCAGGCGGTGGCCTTGACCAGGCGCACCGGGATCGCGATGTCCGGCGCGGAGGTCGGCCAGTACGTCCGGGCCGCCGCGGCGGTCAGCGCCTCCTTCGCCTGCGCCCGGGTGGCCTGGGTGCCCACGTACTTCGGGGTGCAGTTCGTCGACGAGGGCTTCGGCGGCGGTGGCGGCACCTTCGTCTCCGTCGGCGGCTTCGGCACCGCCCGGGGCGCCGTCGCCCGGGTCGGCTTCACCGACGGCTTCGGGCTGGGCGTCGCCGACGCGCTGCGGCTCGGCGCCGCGCCCATCGACTCCCGCCCGGGCACCGACGTCGCCGCCGGCGTGGGCTCGGCCGGGACGTCGCCGGTCGCCTCCTCGGTGGCCTCCGCACCCGCGGCGACGGCGGCCGGCTCCTGTGGAGCCGCCCCCTCGCGGGCGCAACCGGTCACACCGACCGCCACGAGCACCGCGGCGACCGCGGCGGATCTCCACCGTCTCATCCGTACCCCCCGTGCACACCAGTCCCACCGGACCGCCGAACGGTAACAGGGATCGACGGTCCGGCGTGTCCGGTGCTCAGGCGTCGGCGCGGGCCGGCGCGGGCGGGGTGGTGCTCCGGGCCGGGCCGACGGCGCGGTCACGGGTCCTCCACGCGACCACGAACACCGCTGTCCAGGCGACACCGAGCAGGACGGCCGTGGCGGTGCCGCTGGCCGTGCTCAACCCCAGGTACAGGCGGGCGCCGCCGATGCCGACCATGCCCGCAGCGGCGAGCGTCCACGCCGCCACCGCCACCGGCCACGGCGCTCCCCGGGACAACAGCCAGGCGAGCGTGCAGAGGCTCGCGGTCACCACGGCACTCTGTGTCGGGAACAGGGCCGCTCCGCTCTCCTGTCGGGGCCCCGCCAGGTCGGTCGCCACGGCCAGCACCATCAGCGGCACGAACGCGCCGACGGTACCGACCACGCTGAGCAGGTCCGCCCGCCACGGCCGGTGCCGCCACGCCAGCACCGCGGCCACCACCGCCACCACCGCGATCAGGAACGACCCGCGCAGCCCGGAGACCACGGCGAGCGTGACGTCGACCGCGCCGGCCGTACGCCGGGCGGCGAACCAGTCGGCGATCGCCCCGTCCACCGCGGCCAGGCCGCTGTGCCGCACCGCCACCTGGAGCAGCCACGTCACCGCCAGCCCGGCCCCGAACAGCAGCAGCAGGCCGGCCGCCAGGTTCGCCAGCAGCGTCCACGCGGGCCCGATGTGCATCGCGAGCAGGAAGAACAGCACCCCGTACCGGCCGGTGAGCCAGCGCACCGGGGGCAGCGACCCGGCCCGGGCCAGCAGCGCCCGCACCGGATCGGGATTGCGGCCCAGCCAGCGGCCGGCCAGCAGCACCGCCACCACCGCGCCGACCAGGAGCAGCACCGCCCCGCTGGCCCGGCCCAGCAGTCGGGAGAAGGTCTCGTACGACTCGCCGGCCAGGTTCCCGGCGAGCACCGAGGCGCCCACCCAGGTCACCACGCCGGCCACGTTCCACGGCAGGAACCGCCGGTACGGCATGCCCGCCGCCCCGGCCAGGCGGGGCACCAGCGTGCGGGCGAAGGCCACCCAGCGGGCGGTGAACACTCCCCGGCCGCCCAGCCGGTTCAGCATCGCGTCGGCCCGGCTCCAGCGCTCCCCGCCGACCCGTACGCCGAGCCGGCTCGCCCGCAGTCTCGGCCCGTACCGACGGCCGGCCCGGAACGCCAGCGTGTCCCCGGTCACCGCTGCGAGAATCATCACCAGCAGCGCCGGCCCGAGCCGGAGGGCGCCGGTGTACGTGAGGAAACCCACCAGCAGCAGGGTCGCCTCACCGGGGACCAGGAGGCCGAAGATCACCGCCGTCTCGCCGGCGACGATCAGCGCCGCCACCAGCAGGACCAGCAGGGACGGCAACTGCTGGAGCGAGTTCACCAGCTCGTGCACGTCGGCCCCCGGCTCACGGGGACCAGCTTGCCAGTCGGTGTACCGCGAGTGACAGGAGTTTCGGCAGAGATCGGGGGACGGCCGGGGGTGACCCCGACGCTGCCCCTGATCCGCGCAGGCGGGAGAATGGAGCCCATGCAGCTTCGCACCGACCTCCGCAACGTCGCCATCATCGCTCACGTCGACCACGGCAAGACCACTCTGGTCGACGCCATGTTGCGGCAGGCCGGTGCCTACGGCGGCCGGGGCGAGACGACCGAGCGGGTGATGGACTCGGGGGACCTGGAACGGGAAAAAGGCATCACCATCCTGGCCAAGAACACCGGCGTGCACTACCTGCCGGCGGACGGCTCCGACCCGGTCACCATCAACATCATCGACACCCCCGGGCACGCCGACTTCGGTGGCGAGGTGGAGCGCGGCCTGACGATGGTCGACGGTGTGGTGCTGCTGGTCGACGCGAGTGAGGGCCCGCTGCCGCAGACCCGCTTCGTGCTGCGCAAGGCGCTGCGCGCGCGGCTGCCGATCATCCTGGTGATCAACAAGGTGGACCGTCCCGACGCCCGGATCAAGGAGGTCGTGGACGACACCTACGAGCTCTTCCTCGACCTGGACGCCGACGAGGAGCAGATCGACTTCCCGATCGTCTACGCCTGCGCCCGCGACGGCATCGCCTCGCTGACCCAGCCCGTCGACGGCTCCGTGCCGAGCGACAGCACCTCGCTGGAGCCGCTGTTCCGCACCCTGCTCGACACCATCCCGCCGCCCGCGTACGAGGAGGGCGCGCCGCTGCAGGCGCACGTCACCAACCTCGACGCGTCCCCGTTCCTCGGCCGGCTCGCGCTGTGCCGGGTCCGCCAGGGCACCATCCGCAAGGGCGAGACCGTGTCGTGGTGCCGCACCGACGGCAGCACCCAGCGGGTCCGCATCTCCGAGCTGCTGATGACCGAGGGCCTGGAGCGCAAGCCCGCCGACTCGGCCGGCCCGGGCGACATCATCGCCGTCGCCGGCATCCCGGAGATCATGATCGGCGAGACCCTGGCCGACGCGGAGAACCCGCAGCCGCTGCCGCTGATCACCGTCGACGAGCCGGCCATCTCGATGACCATCGGCACCAACACCTCGCCGCTGGTCGGCCGGGTCAAGGGCGCCAAGGTCACCGCCCGCATGGTCAAGGACCGGCTCGACAAGGAGCTGGTCGGCAACGTGTCACTGCGGGTCCTGCCGACCGAGCGGCCGGACGCCTGGGAGGTGCAGGGCCGTGGCGAGCTGGCCCTGGCGATCCTGGTCGAGCAGATGCGACGCGAGCAGTACGAGCTGACCGTCGGCAAGCCGCAGGTCGTCACCAAGGAGATCGACGGCAAGACCTGTGAGCCCGTCGAGCGGCTCACCATCGACGCCCCCGAGGAGTACCTGGGCGCGATCACCCAGCTCCTGGCGACCCGCAAGGGCCGGATGGAGCAGCTGGTCAACCACGGCACCGGCTGGATCCGGATGGAGTGGCTGGTCCCGGCGCGCGGCCTGATCGGCTTCCGCACCGAGTTCCTCACCGACACCCGGGGCACCGGCATCCTGCACCACGTCTTCGAGTCGTACGAGCCGTGGTTCGGCGAGCTGCGTACCCGGCAGAACGGCTCGCTGGTCGCCGACCGGGCCGGCGCGGTCACCTCGTTCGCGATGATCAACCTGCAGGAGCGCGGCCAGCTCTTCGTCGACCCGACCACCGAGGTGTACGAGGGCATGATCGTCGGGGAGAACTCGCGCTCCGACGACATGGACGTCAACATCACCAAGGAGAAGAAGCTCACCAACATGCGGGCCTCGACCTCCGACGAGACCGAGAAGCTGATCCCGCCGCGCAAGCTGTCGCTGGAGCAGGCGCTGGAGTTCTGCCGCGAGGACGAGTGCGTCGAGGTGACCCCGAGCGCGGTCCGAATCCGCAAGGTGGTCCTGGACCAGACCCAGCGGGGCCGGATGGCCGCCCGCCGCAAGCACGCCGGCTGACGGTTCCGCGCGCGACGCGTCAAGAAGGGCCCCCTGTACAACGCCAGGCGTTAACAGGGGGCCCTTCCTTGCACTAGCGTCGGCGCATGATCTTCACGGACCTCGACCGCCGGCTGGAGCGGGTGCCGGGCACCGTCTCGACGTACGTGGGACGGCTCGACGCCGACCCCACCTGGACCCGGCACGCGGACGCCACCCACTACGCCGCGAGCACCATGAAGGTCGGCGTGCTCGTCGCGCTGCACCGGGCCGCCGAGGCGGGCCACCTCGACCTGGACGCACCCGTCGAGGTCCGCAACGACTTCGCCTCCGCGCAGCCCGACGCGCCCCGGTTCTCCTGCGCCCGCCACTACGACAACGACGACGCCGTGTGGGAACTCCTCGGCGGCACCGCTTCGCTGCGCTGGGTCGCCGACCGCATGATCGTCCGCTCCAGCAACCTCGCCACCAACATCGTCCTCGGCCACGTCGGGCTGCCGGCCGTCGCCGAGGTGTGGGCGCTCGCCGGAGCCCGGAACAGCGTGACCGGCCGCGGCATCGAGGACTTCGCCGCCCGCGAGGCCGGCATCACCAACCTGGTCACCGCCGCCGACCTGGCCGCCCTGCTCGGCGCGCTCGCGCTCGGCGCCGTCCGGCCCGGCCCGCTCGCCCCGCCGGAGCGCTGCGCCGCCATGCTCGACGTGCTCATCGCCCAGGAGCACTGCGAGGACCTCGCCGCCGGCCTGCCCGAGGGCACCCGCATCGCGCACAAGAACGGCTGGGTACGCGGTGTCCGGCACGGCGCCGGCGTGGTCTACCCGGGCGACGCGCTCCCGTACGTCGTCGTCGCCTGCACCACCACCGACCTCGCCGACGGGGGCCCGACCGGCGAGGAGATCGTCGACGACGCCTGCCGCCTCATCGCCGACGTCTCCGCCGCCGTCTGGGACGCCCGGCACGACCTGCGCTGAGCGACCGGGGCTGGCCCGGGGCCGCGGCACCGCCTACGCTGCTGCCCACCCCACCGCGAGGAGACCCACCGATGCCCTCCAGCCGAGTCCTGCTGGCCGCCTTCGCCGTCGCGACCGCCGGGAACCTCCTCGCCAACGCCACCGGCAGCGATCTCGGCGAGCTGGCGACCAAGCCGCTGCTGATGCCGCTGCTCGCCGCGTACCTCTGGCGGGCCGCCGTCGAACGCGGCGCCCGGCCGGACCGGCTGGTCCTCGCCGCCCTGGCCTTCTCCACCGGCGGCGACGTGGCGCTGCTCGGCGCCGGCACCGGCGCGTTCCTCACCGGCATGGCGCTGTTCCTCGCCGCGCACGCCTGCTACGTCGCGGCGTTCGTCCGGGCCGGCGCGGCGACCGCGCTGCGCCGCCCGCCCCTGCTCGCGGTTCCCCTGGGGTACGCGGTGCTGACCGCCGCCGCCCTGAGCTGGATGTGGCCGGGCCTGGCCGACGCCGGGCTCGCCGTGCCGGTGGCCGGGTACGCCGTCGCCCTGGCCACCATGGCCATCACCGCCACCGCGCACGGCTGGTCGGTCGGCCTCGGCGGCGCCCTGTTCCTCGTCTCCGACCTGCTCATCGCGTTGTCGGTGGCCGGCACGGCGACGCTGCCCGGCCCGCCGATCTGGGTGATGGCCACCTACGCCGCCGGCCAGGCGCTGATCGTCACGGGGTGGGCCGCCCGCCACCCGGCCCCGACCCCGGCGCCGGTCACTCCAGCAGCAGCGCCCGCAGCCGGCTGACCCGGTCGTCGTCCACACCCAACCCGTCGCGCAGGTACGCCCCGAACGACCCGTGCACCCGGCGCACCTCGTCGTACGCGGCGTCGAGGTACGCGTCGCGCACCTCCAGCACCGGGCGCACCGCCTCGACGTCCAGGCCCGGCTGGCGCTTGGCCATCGCCTCCAGGATGACCTCCCGCAGGCTCTCGGTCAGCGCGTTGTTGGCCAGGTAGTCCGCCCGGATCACGGCCTCGTCGACACCGAGGACGTGCAGCAGCACCACCGTCAGCCAGCCGGTGCGGTCCTTGCCGGCCGAGCAGTGGTAGAGCAGCGGCAGGTTCTCCTCATGCGCCGCCAGCCGGACCGCCTCGGCGAACCCGGCGCGCGCCGACTCCCCCGTGACGAACCAGCGGTAGATCGCCTCCATCGCCGCCGGCGTGCCCTGCTCGGCGAGGTCCGCGTACGCGGTCAGGTCGTGGCCGAGCAGCATCGCCGACACGTACGTGAAGACCGGGTGCTCGGCGTCGTGCACCGGCAGGTGCACCACGGTCGGCTCGCCGGGCAGCCGGTCCGGCGGGGCGACGTCCATCTCCGAGTGGTCCCGCAGGTCGACCACGCACGCCGGGCCGAGCTTGGCCAGCACCGGCAGGTCCTCGTCGGTCAGCCGGCCGAGCGCCGGGGTGCGCAGCAGCACCCCGGAACGCACCCGCCGACCGTCGGCGCCGACCAGTCCACCGAGGTCCCGCGCGTTCGGCGCACCGACCAGATCCCACTCCCGCCCGCTCATGCCGGCGCTCCGCCGTGGCGGGTGATTCGCTCGCTCATTCGGCCTCCCCATCGCCCGTCGATCTCCCTATAGGGTGCCCGACATGACGATCGCCGCGGTACGCACCCACCGGCTCTCCGCACCCCTGCACACCCCTTTCGTCACCGCGCTGCGCCGCACCACGACCGTGGAGACCCTGGTGGTGGAGGTCGTGGACCGCGACGGTCGGTCCGGCTTCGGCGAGGCGCCGCAGGTGTGGCAGGTGACCGGCGCGTCGGTGGCCGGCGCCGAGGCGTGCGTCCGGGAACTGCTCGGGCCGCTGCTCACCAGCCGCGACCCGGACGACCTGGTGGCCCGCTGCACCGAGGTGGGCCGGGCGGTCGCCGGCAACGAGGCCGCCCGGGCGGCGGTGGACGTCGCCCTGCACGACCTGGCGGCCCGGCGGCTCGGCGTACCTCGAAGCTGTCATGGTCGGCGTCCGGGTCCCACTCGCGGGTCGGGATGCGCACGTGGTCGTCCCGG
>NZ_JBFAMU010000246.1:0-7434 GCF_040656655.1 Micromonospora sp. NPDC049799 | reverse complement strand
CCCCGGTCGCCGAGGTCGCGCCCGGCCGGGTCCGCACCCAGGCCGGCGACATCGCCTGCCGCGCCGTCGTGGTCGCCGTGGACCCGCCGGCGGCGACCACGCTGCTGCCGACCCTGGGGACGGTACGCATGCACAGCTACACGACCTATTACCACAGCACCGACACCGCGCCCCTGGACGAGCCGATCCTGCTGCTCGACGGCGACCGGCGCGAGACCATCGCCAACACGGTGGTGATCAGCCGGGCCGCCCCGACGTACGCGCCGGAGGGGAAGCACCTGGTGGCGACTTCGGTGGTCGGCCCGTCCGCCCCACCCGAGCCGACGGTACGGGCGGAGCTGACCCGCCTCTACGGACGGTCCACCGCGGACTGGACCCACCTCACCACCGTCTCGATCTCCGACGCGCTGCCCGCCGCGCCCCCGCCGCAGGGGCGGCTGCGTAAGCCGGTGTCGCTCGGTGACGGGCTGTACGTGGCCGGGGACCACCGCGACAGCCCTTCCATCCAGGGCGCGCTGGCCAGCGGTTGGCGCACCGCCGGAGCGGTCCTGGACGGGCTGCGCACCGGCTGAGAAGGGGACCGCGCGGCCCGCGACTGGCCGGCCCTGCGCGCGCTCGATCCGGAGAACATCCCGCAGCCCCCGTTCCACCAACGGCCAGGCCCGCCCCTCGCGCGGGGGAACCGGCGACGCGGTCCTGTTCAGATCCCGCTGATGGTGGTCAGCGGCCTGGTCGCGCCGGCGATCGGCGTGCCGGCGGCGTTGCTGACGCTCGGCAGTTCATCACCCCGACGGCCGAGGACGAACAGTGGCTGTGGGGCGTCGTCGCGGTGGGATGGCTGCTCACTGTTATCCTCGCGTTGCCCATCGTGCTGCTGCGCCGGCGACGGCGTGATGCTGGCCGGTGAGGGATCGGGCGGGATAGGATCCGGCGCGGTGCCGGGGCGGTAGCTCAGCCGGTTAGAGCAGGGGACTCATAATCCCTCGGTCGCGGGTTCGAGTCCCGCCCGCCCCACCAAGCAAAACCCCTGGTCAGCCATGCTTCCGGCGACCCGGACGAACCGCGTCGAGATCCGGACCAACGACCTCAGTCCGCACTGAGTCCGCAGCAGCACGACCGGCCGCCCGGTCGAGGCGGTCCGCGACCTGGTCCAGGTCGTCCTCAAACAGGTCCGCGTACACGTCCAGCGTCATCGCCGCCGAGGCGTGCCCGAGCATCCGCTGCACCGCCTTCACGTTGGCGCCCTCGGCCACCGCGAGACTGGCCGCCGTGTGCCGCAGCTCGTGCGGCGTCAGGCCAGCGAGACCGATCGACTCCGCAGCCCGATCGAAGACCCGGCGACGGAGGTTGTTGTTGCGCAGCACCTCGCCGGCCGGGGAGGTGAACACCAGCTCGTCACCGGAACGGCCGGCGATCTGCGTGGCCATCGGCTCGACCAGGAAGCGGGGGAGCGGCACCGATCGGCGTTGATGCGTTTTCGGCGTACCGAACACCGCCCGACCGTTGACCTCCGTCACCGACTCCGCGACCAGCAGCCGGCGCTTCACCAGGTCCACCCGTCGCACCCGAAGCGCGGCCAGTTCGCCCCAGCGCAGCCCGGTGTACGCCAGCACCCGGATGATCAGCCCGTAGCCACCTACGGCTTCGAAGACCTCCAGTTCTACCGCGAGGTCGCCCAACCGGCCGAGCGCCGTTCACTGCGTGAAGAAGTGGCCGAAGGAGCCCTCCGGGACCAGGCCGTCGACGTGCTACGCAAGCGGGCCGACATGCTGCCGTCACCAGTCGAACCCAAGCTCTGACAGAGCCCACTGTGCTCCGACAACTGATGTGCGACACGACTCCGTCAGGTGATGTGCGACAGGGTCCGGCGATCGAGCGGTGGCTCAGCCGCCGACCAACGTCCTGTCATGCCGATGAGCGGGCTCCTCCTTGGGTGGAATCGGGGTGGGCGCACCGCCAAGCCGACAGTCCCTGATGCCGCTACCAGATGATGATGCCGCCGCGTACCGCCTTGGCGCGCTCCACCGCGTGCCGCGCGTTGGTCAGGTAGCGGAGGATGCGATCCGCGTCGATTCCAGTCGCGGCGGACAGTTGCTCGACGTTCTCTGCCAGGAGTACGCACTCCTGCTCGAAGGCGTCGAGCTGGCCGTGCGGGACCTGGAGATTCCCACGGTTCTCGACTGTGATGTCAGCGAGTTGCGGCAGGAACGTCGCGCCGAGACGCCGAGCGGCTGCGGAACCCCACAGCCTGTGACGAAAGCTTTCAGCTCCTACTCCGGTGCTGATGCCCGGCGGATTCACGAGAACGTCCCGACGGGCGTAGGCGTTGTCGTCCGGTATCCACACTGAGATATCGAGGCTCATCCCCGCACTCCCGCCATGTTTCGAATCACGGCAACTGTAAGCGATGGCCAGATGCACTGAACTGCCGCCGACTGCGCGTTCGGCGGCACGCTGTCGTGCCGATGAGCGTGCATGTGGACAGGGCTTGTCATACGGGGCAGCCGGGGCGGGTAGCATAATCCGCCCGTGAGTTCGATCATCAAGTTCTTCGTCGCTCCTGACAATGCGGCCGCGGCCAGCGTCGCGGAAAGCGGGCCTGGACCAGGCTTCGAGTCGGCCACCTACGGCAACTTTGACGTCTGGTCGACGCTTGAGGAGTGGGAGAGCCTCCTGATGGATCGGGACCTCGATGAACTCATAGCCGGCGGGGGCCCGGACGTGGTCAGCGGCGACGACACGCCTTTGGTCCTACTCGTCCCTCCCGATCTCACGAAGGCGCTGGCCGTCGCCGGCGGCGAGACGCTGGGCAGGACCGCCGAGCGGTGGATCGAGTTGCGGTGCGAGGAAGGCGAAGCGATCGACGATGACTTGGCCCGTGAACTCTTTGTTGAGATCGCTGCTTTGGCAGCGAACGCAGCGCGAACGAAGAGTTTGCTCTACTGCTGGATCTGCTGAGGCGCCGGCCAGGAGGCGCACAATTGGCCGATGGCCGCGCGCCGGATCAAGATCAGGTGCACCCATCTGCCGCGATCCGCTCGCCGCCGGGCCTCACGACGGGTCGGGCTGGCTGGCGGCCGGACATGCCGATGAGAGTGCGCCGAGATTGGGATGCCCTGCGGTTGATGACTGCTATTGCAGGAATGGGTGCCAGTTCCGGATCTGAGCGATCGTGACGCCCGGAGTAGTGAAATACGGGTCGGCGGCGATCAGAGCATCGACGGCCTGCCGGTCGAGCGCGTCAATGACGATCATCGCCCCGCTGTCGTCGGCGAAGGGGCCCGCCATCCGAACGGTTCCATCGCCGTGAAGGGCAGCGAGCCGGCTGCGATGGGCGGCCCGTGCGGCTAGGCGTTCGGGGTCACTGGTGAAGGTCAACTCTACGATCCACACACCGGCACGCTAGGACGCCGGGCCGTGCGGCGCTGTATCACTTGATACATGTCTTCGTTGGATTGCATCCCGGCGCTACGAGCCCTGTCTCCGGTCGAGCTGGAGGCGGTTGCCCGGGACAGTCGCGCGGTACGGTTCGGCGCCGGGACGGTGATACGGCCGGCCGGTGAGCAGCCGAGCGCCGTGGTCCTGCTGCTGTCCGGCACCGTGGTTGCCACGCACACCGCACCCTCTGGCGGTGAGGTGTGGCCCGATCAGTGGACGGGCCCTGCGATCGTGGACAAGTCCGCCGTGCTGGACACTGGTGCGCCGTCAACCGGGTTGGTGGCGATCACTGGGGTCACCGCGCGCCTGCTGCCTCGCATCCGGTTTCTGCGCCTGCTCGATGAGCAACAGTCGGTGCGTAAGCATGTCCTCGGACAGCTCGCGCGGGACGCCATGGCCACTCGACGGCGGCTCGCGCAGGCCGTCACGCTGCCGGCGGTCGCCCAGGTGGCTGCTTGGCTGATCGCGCAGGATCCGGCGGATCGGGTCGCCTGGCGGGGATCGCAGGAGCAGTTGGCGCGCATGCTCGGGCTGAGTCGGGTCACCATCAACCGGGCTCTGGCGCGGCTCACCGCTGCTGGCGCTGTTCGGCCTACCGGACAGGGAATAGTTATCGCTGATCGTGGGCGTCTCGACTTCTTATCGAGCGACTCCTGATCGGCCGGCAGCATGGAGGACATCGCAACTCATTGCGCTGCCACGCCCCCCCCCGACGACGGACATGCGGCCGCATTGCCGTGCCGCGACGCGCGGCAACCCGGCGCGGAGATCGGACGCGAGCTGGCAGCCGCGATGCAACACGAAGCGTCGCTGCCCGGAATAGATGCTTCTCGTCGCTGCGCGATGATCAAGTGCAACGGCGACGTTTCTTGACGTACGTCGTCAGGTGCCGCCGATGGTCGCCCTCCCCACGTGCAGTCAACTGCCGCGAAGCGCTCGAAACTGAAGGCGGCGGTGTGCGCTGGCCAGTGGCATCCACTTCACGGCAGCGGGCTGGCGGGTTGACTCGCGTTCAGTCCAGGTAAAGCCGGTAGCCCTGGGCAACAGGACGTAGGCCGCGCGACTCGTAGAACATGTGGGCGTCGGAACGGTCGACGTGAGAGAGCAGCTGCACCTTATAGCAGCCGGCCGCGCGGGCCAGATCGATCAGCGCATCGAACATGCAACCCGCAACTCCTTGGCGGCGGGCAGAGCGAGCGACGACAACGTTCTCCACGAGCATGTACGGTCGCCTACCACGGGTCAGATTCGGAACGACGATGCAGTCAACAGTGCCGACCGCCGTTCCCTCGCGCAGGGCGATCAGCACGGCGCGCCCCGCTTGGCCGATGATCTCCTGCCAAGTCTTCGTTGCCTGCTGGTGGGACAGCACCGGGTCAGCCGGATGCAGCTCGGCGTACAACGTTCCCAACGCCATCAGATCGCGCTCCGTTGCCCGGCGAACGGTGATCGTCACGGCGACACCCTATCGACAGGTGGGGCCGGCAGGCAGATGCGCGACCCTACAGCGCAGCATCGGACAACCGGGATAGTCGTACCCAACCTCGATACCCTGGCCGGCACCACGCCGGCATCCTGATCTGCCGCGATCCGCGTGATCTGGCCGACCGACCGGATACGGAGCGAGCAGCGTGCTGCCGAGGCGGTCCAGGTGTGCTTGATGTCAGGCCGCCCCGATCGGATATCCAATCGCGGCGACGTCCTGGTGCAGCCCGGCAACGGTTGCCTCCGGGTTCAAAGCTTGCACAACGACGTCAGTAAGCGGACGGTGCGCGACGACGTGTTCGACCACGGTCGGGTCGACCTCGATCTCGTAGTAGTCCTCGGCGAAGGTGACGTACCGATCGACGATGTTGTCGAGCAGGACCTCGAGCAGGTCAGAGCCGTCCGGGGCGTTGTCGTCGTACGGTTCGCGGAGTGGGGGGAACGTGATGGCTTCGCCGGCGCGCCAGCGGTCGTCGCCGGAGAGTCGCCACAGTACAGCGGTGGCGACGAACTGGCCCTCCTCGTCGCCGAATGCTGGTTCCTCGATCTGCGGGCGGAACACCGCCGGGATGCCGTCGAGCAGTCCCGGCCACAGCTCATGGTCCGGATCGAGATAGGGCGTCATCGCCGACTCATGGTCGAACACGCGGATGAATGCGCCGTCTGCGGTGAACACGACAGTCCATTCGTCGCCGCTGCCGTTGTTCATCAGCGCCGCCTCGTCGTCGCCCCAAGAGCGGGTGTAGGCGTAGTAGGGTTCGCCGCCGTCGACGATGCACTCCAGCACGGCGAGTGCCTTACAGCGGTCCCGTAGCACGTCGATGGTGGGCAGTTTGGCGGCGATGTCGTACACGGTCACCCGGTGAACCTACGCCCAGACAGCACTGGCGCCGTCACGTGCCTTGAGGGCGTCCACGAGCCTCCACCGGCAATGGCCGCTCATGCCGCGATCAGCGCGCTGGGTGTCGCAGATCAGTTGGCGGACGCCCTGTCGTACATCAGTCGACGGAGGACACTGACAGAGCCCACGCACTGCCGAATTGCCCTCTTTAGGATCAAGGCGGCCCGCAAGCGGGCCGCGCCGGCCGCGCTCGGCCTGCTGGCGGCGCAAGCGCCGGCATCGGCCGGCGCGCCGGCCGATACAAGCCTTGCCTCCGGCGGAGGCGCTCCGGTTTCTGGGATGGGCAACCATCCCGCCCACCGTCGACCCAGGCGGAGCCGAGCAGACCAGCGCCAGGGCGCCAAGGTCGTTCCTTAGGGTTCCAGTGTCTGGATGGTGTTCCGGGCCGCCGGGTTGGTTGGGTGTGGCTCAAGGTCGTTTGCCGTCAGGTGGCCATGGACGAGCGGCCGCCCAGCCAGCCCCTGGGCGCCTTGACCGCTGATTGAGATCTGCGAGTCGTCGCTTGCTAAGGAACTGCCGGCGGGGTCGTCCGAGGTGACCTGGATCTGGGTGCTTCGGGAGGACGGCTTGGCGCAGGTATGGGTAGGCGTGGACGCGGGCAAGCAGGCTCACCACGCCGCGGCGGTAGACGTGGCCGGGCGGGTGCTGTGGTCGACGCGGGTGGCCAACGATCAGCAGGCGATCGCGGACCTGATCGGCCGTGTCGGCGCCGACGACGAGGTGGTGTGGGCAGTCGACCTGGTCGGCTGCGAGACAGCCCTGCTGCGGGCGATGTTGGCGCTGGCCGGGCAGCAGGCGGTGTATATCCCAGGCCGCACGGTCAAGACGATGTCCGCTGGGTTCGCCGGCGAGGCCAAAACCGACGCGCGTGACGCCGTGGTCATCGCCAACACCGCGCGGATGCGGCATGACTTCCTGCCGGTCGAGACACCGACGGAGCTGATCGCCAAGCTGGCGCTGCTGGTGGCGCACCGTGCCGACCTGGTCGAAGACTGGGTTCGCACCGTGAATCGGCTGCGTCGACTGATGCTCGGGATCTCCCCGGTGTTGGAACGCGCGTTGACCTTCACCAACGTCGCGACGCTGATTCTGATCAGCGATTATCAGACGCCCGAGCAGATCCGCGCCGCCGGCCGCGAGCAGCTCGTGGCGCATCTGCGCCGGCATCGGGCAGTGAACGCCGTCAAGGTCGCCGATCAGGCGTTGGCCGCCGCGGCTGAGCAGAATCTCACCCTGCCGGGACAGGACACCGCTGCTGCGCTCGCCGCTGAGCTGGCCAGCCACCTGTTGCAACTGCACCAGCGCATGAAGAACACCGACAAGGCGATTGAGCAGGCGTTCGCTGCCCATCCGCAGGCCGGCATCATTCGCAGCCTGCCCGGCATGGGGGCACTGGCGGCGGCGGAGTTCATCGTCGCCGTCGGAGACCTGTCAACCTTCGCCAGCCCCGATCACCTGGCTGCCTACGCCGGTCTGGCCCCGGTGGCCCGTGACTCGGGTAAGCGCGTCGCCAACCTGCGCCGGCCGCAGCGCTACAACCGGCGGCTGCGCCACGTGTTCTACATGTCCTCGCTCAGCACGCTGCGGATGAACGGCCCGAACCGGGACTA
>NZ_JBFAMU010000245.1:0-7450 GCF_040656655.1 Micromonospora sp. NPDC049799 | reverse complement strand
CGACGCCTCGCCGGCGCCCTCAGCCGGAGCCGGCTGCTGCCGGCGGTCACCGGCCGGCGGGCCCGCGCCCGGGGCGCGATCCTCGTCGGCATCGCGGCCGGCGCCGTCGCCGTCTCCGGGATCTCGGCGGCGAGCGAGAACGCGGTCCCGGGTGACGCGCTGTACGGGATGAAGCGCTCGACGGAACGGGCGCAGCTCGCCCTCACCGGCTCCGACGTGAGCCGCGGTCAGCTCTTCCTCGGCTTCGCCCGCACCCGCCTCGACGAGGCGGCGACGCTGCGGGGCGACCGGGCCGGCTTCAGCGGCGTACTCGACGACATGGACGCCGACACCCGGCAGGGCGTACGACTGCTGACCACCGCCTCGGCGCAGCGCTCCGACCCGGCGGCGCTGGACACGGTCAACACCTTCGTCACCGGTCAGCGGCGGGCGGTGAGCGGCCTGCTCGACGACGCCACCCGCGCGGAGCAGGACCGTACGCGGCGGTCACTGGCCCTGCTGGACGCGATCCGGAAGCGGTCCGACGCGCTGCGCGCCGCCATCGCCTGCGACCTGCCGGTACCGGCGGTCAGCGACTCCCTCGGTCCGACACCGGCCCGCTGCCCCGGCGACTGACCGGGGCACCACCGGACGAGCCGTCCGCGTCACACGTAACGTGAGTAGCCGGTCCGGCAGTTCCCGGGCCGGCTACCCTCGCTCAGTGGCGTACGCCGCGCCGGTCGAGTGGAGGGAGGTCGGGTGGCCCGCAACCGCAAGGTGACGGTCAGCACCGACGTCCACGGCCACACCACCGGTTGGGCGGAGGCCGAGCCGTCGACTCCCGTGCGGCCCGACCCGGCCGCGGCGGCCTTCTTCGACGTGGACAACACGATGATGCAGGGCGCCTCGATCTACTGGTTCGCCCGTGGCCTCGCGGCGCGCAACTACTTCACCACCTCGGACCTGGCCCGCTTCGCCTGGCAGCAGCTGCGGTTCCGGCTGCTCGCCACCGAGCACGCGGGCGACATGTCGCAGGCCAAGGAGGCCGCCCTCGCCTTCGTCGAGGGCTGGCGGGTGGACGACGTGGAGCGCCTCGCCGAGGAGATCTTCGACGAGCTGATGGCGCCCCGCATCTGGGGCGGCACCCGCCGCCTGGCGCAGCGGCACCTCGATGCCGGCGAGCGGGTGTGGCTGGTCAGCGCCGCCCCCGTGGAGATCGGCCGGGTGATCGCCGCCCGGCTCGGCCTGACCGGCGCGATCGGGACGGTCGCCGAGGTCGTCGACGGCGCCTACACCGGTCGGCTGGTCGGCGACCTGATGCACGGCCCCGCCAAGGCGGACGCGGTCCTCCAGCTCGCCGCCGTGGAAGGGCTGGAGCTGGCCCGCTGCGCCGCCTACAGCGACTCCGCCAACGACCTGCCGATGCTGAGCGCGGTGGGCCGGGGCGTCGCGGTCAACCCGGACGGCACCCTGCTGCGCGAGGCACGGCAGCGCGGGTGGGAGGTCCGGGACTTCCGTACCGGCCGGCGCGCGGTGAAGATCGCCGTACCGTCGACGGCCGCAGCGGGCCTGGTCGCCGGTGCCGTGACCGCCGGCCTGGCGCTGCAGCGGCGCCGCCGCGCCGACTGAGGCCCCCGCCCGGCCGAGGACTTCGAGACGCGGCCTACGGCCCGAACGGGTCCGGACGCCGTTCCAGCAGCTTGTGCAGGGTCTGTTGGATGGTCTCCCGCACCTGGTCGGCGAGATTGAACACCACCAGCGGATCGTCGGCGGAGTCGGTCAGGTGCGCGGTGGGGATCGGCGGGCAGAACTCGATCAGCCACTTGCTCGGCAGCGGCACCATCCCCAGCGGGCCCAGCCACGGGAAGGTCGGCGTCACCGGGAAGTAGGGCAGCTTCAGCAGCCGGGCCAGCGGCTTGACGTCGGCGAGCATCGGGTACGTCTCCTCGCCGCCGACGATCGCCACGGGCACGATCGGCGTACCGGTGCGCAACGCCGCCGACACGAACCCGCCCCGGCCGAAACGCTGCAACTTGTAACGCTCCGAGTAGAGCTTGCCGATGCCCTTGAAGCCCTCGGGGAACACACCGACCAGTTCACCACCGGACATCAGCCGCTCCGCGTCCGGGTTGCAGGCGACCGTGCCGCCGGTCTTCCGGGCGATCTCGGAGACCACCGGCATCCGGAAGACCAGGTCGGCGCCGAGCAGCCGCAGGAAGCGGCGCGCCGGGTGCCGGTCGTGCAGGACGGCCGAGAGGATCAACGCGTCCAGTGCCACGGTGCCGGAGTGGTTGCCGACGACCAGCCCGGCCCCGTCGGTCGGCACGTGCTCCAGGCCGAAGACCTCGGTGCGGAACCAGTCGCGGTAGAGCAGCCGCAGCAACGGGTGGAAAACCGTCTCGGTGATCTGCGGGTCGAACCCGAACTCGTCGACCTCGTAGTCGCCGGAGAGCCGCCGGCGCAGGAACGCCAGGCCGTTCGCGACGGTGCGGTCCCAGTGGTCGCCGGGCCGGTCGGCCACCACCGGCCCGGCCACCGCCGGACCCGGCGGGTCGGTCGCGGGCGGGGCGTCGACCACGGTCGGCTTGTCGGTGACGGCGGGCTCGTCGGTCGCGGCGGGCTCGTCGGTGACGGCGGGCTCGTCGGTCGCGGCAGTGTCGATCTCGTCGGTGCCCGGTCCGACCGTCGCCGGGCCCGGTTGCGCGGCCGTCGCGGTCGGCCGGTGGCCGTTGGACCGCGCCGGCTGGGCGTCCGACTCCGGCACCGTCAGCGGTACGTCGTACCGACCGTCGCCCTGGGCGCCGTCGCGTGGGTGCGGACCGGTCACGACCGCTCCCCCACGGCGGAGCGGACCTGCCGGATGCTCTCCCGCACCAGCCGCTCGGCGGCGGCCAACTGGTCACGGGTCACCACCGCACCACCGTGGTGGGCGCGGATGAAGTCCTCGAAGGCGATCGCCGTCGAGCGGGGCGTGAAGCCGAACTCCCGTTCCAGCCGGCCGGTGTCCACCACCCGGCCGTGCACGAAGAGGTCGACCTGGTCCAGGCCGACCCGCCCGAAGCCGAGGCTGCGGGCCAGCGCGGCGGCACCGGAGAGCCCCGGTTCGAGAACCGGCAGGGCGACCCGCCCGGCCCGCCGGATGGCCTGGGACAGTGCCAGCACACCGGGGCCGGCGACGTTGTAGGTGCCGGCGTGGTCCTCGACGATCGAGCGGTGCAGCACCTCCAGCGCGTCGTCGAAGTGCAGGAACTGCAACCTCGGGTCACGGCCGAAGACGGTGGGCACCACCGGCTGGGAGAAGTAGCGGGTCAGCGTGGTGTCGGCGGTCGAGCCGATGAACGGCGCGAAGCGCAGCACGGTGACCGTCGTGTCGGGGCGACGGCGGCGGAAACCTCGCACGTACCCCTCGATGTCCAGGATGTCGCGGCCGAAACCGCCGCGCGGCACCTCGCGTGGCTCGGTGTCCTCGGTGAAGACGGCCGGGTCCCGGAAGGAGGCCCCGTACGCGGCCGTCGACGAGCGGACGACCAGCTTGCGCAGGCGGGGCGCCCGCTGGCAGGCGGCGAGGAGTTGCATGGTGCCGATGACGTTCTGGTCCTTCATCCCCGACCGCCCGCCGTGCTGCGGGTCGGGAGCGCTGACCAGGGCGAGGTGCACCACCGCGTCGACGTCCAGGTCGGCGAGGAGACCGCCGATCGAGCCGGCGTCCACGCGGATCCGCTCGACGCGGTCGAGCAGGTCGGTGAACTCGGCGCCGGGCTCCGGTGGGTCGACGCCGATGACCCGCTCGATGCGGGGGTCGGCGGCGAGCCGGGCGGCGACGTGCGCGCCGAGGTAGCGGCTGACCCCGGTCACGACGACGACCCCCGGAGCACCTGGGGTGCCACCGGGGGTCATGTCGTGCACCTACCCTGGCAGGCGAGATCGAGCCGGGACGTCCACGGCCTGATCACCTGAGCCTCCGAGGGTCGACAGTTGGCACGTGACGACGGGTGCCGGGCCGGGCCCGGCCCCGATCACTTGCCGAGACGGCGACGCTGGACGCGGGTCTTGCGCAGCAGCTTGCGGTGCTTCTTCTTAGCCATGCGCTTGCGGCGCTTCTTGACCACCGAGCCCATACGACAGCCTTTCGATGCAACGTGCGGGGCGGACCGGAGAACGCCACGAATGGCGTCGGCGACCGCATGCGGACAACGGACCGGACCAGCGGGACGAGCGGCGGGGCGCTCCTGCGGTCACGGTCGGGGTCCAGGGTAGCCGGAGAGCGTCAGCAGGACCAACGCGGCCCCTCGATGCCCGTCACGGGGCCTCCGGCGGCCGGCCGGAGGGTGGCTCAGGCGGTCTCCTGGAAGGCGCCGCGCAGGTACTCGTGCACGGCGTGCTCGGGGACGCGGAACGACCGGCCCACCCGCACGGCGGTCAGCTCACCGCTGTGCACCAGGCGGTAGACCGTCATCTTCGACACCCGCATCACCGTCGCCACCTCGGCGACGGTGAGGAACTTGACATCCGACAGCCGACCGTCGGACTGCGACCCGGCCATGGCTCACCGACCCATCCCATGCCCGGCGCGTGCCATCCCGACGGGCTGCTCCCCACCCGGGCCGGCGACGCGCGTGTTACCAGTACCGTAGCGGGGCGGCTGTGACCGGCGCGATCCCTTCGGCGCAACTACCCCCGAAATCGGCCCTGCCCGCACTGCCTCCCGCCAGGGCCTTTCGGGTTCCCCGGGGTTTTTCCGACCGGCCGCGCCGGACGTCCGAGCGGCGGTTCACTCGGCGCGCAGGGCCACCACCGGGTCCAGCCGTCCGGCCCGCTGCGCCGGGACCACGCCGAAGACGATGCCGACCGCCGCCGAGACGCCGAACGCGAGCGCCAACGACCACCAGGTGATCGCCGCCGGGATCGGTGAGAACGCGTCGACCAGCAGGGCCGTGCCGACACCCAGGGCCATCCCGGTGAGCCCACCGATCGAGGTGAGCAGCACCGCCTCCAGCAGGAACTGCACGCCGATGTCCCGGGGCCGGGCGCCGACCGCCTTGCGCAGGCCGATCTCCCGGGTCCGTTCGCGGACCGAGACCAGCATGATGTTGGAGACTCCGACGCCCCCCACCAGCAGCGAGATGCCGGCGATCGCGGCGAGCACCCCGGTCAGGATGCCGAGGATGTCGCCCAGGACGCCGAGGATCTGCTCCTGGGTGACCGCGCTGAACTCGGTGCCCGGGTGCCGCCGGGTCAGCTCGGCGACGATCCGCTCGCCCAGCTCGTCGATCCGCTCCCGGTCCGGCGCCTTGACCGCGATCCCGTCGACGCGCTGGGTGCCGTAGAGGCGTTGGGCCGCGGTGACCGGCACGTGCACCTCGTCGTCGCGGTCCACGCCGAGGCTCTGGCCGAGCGGGGAGAACACCCCGATCACCCGGAAGCGCACCCCGGAGACGGTGATCTGCTGGCCGACCGGGTCCCGGTCCGGGAAGAGGGCGCGGGCCACCGACGCGCCGAGGACCGCTACCCGGCGGCTGGTGTCCACGTCGGAGCGGGTGAGGTAGCGCCCCCGGGCCAGGTCGCGCGTGAAGACGGTGGGGGTCGTCTCCAGGACACCCTGCAGGGTGCTGAAGTCGGACCGGTTGCCGGCCCGTACGGTGGCGCCGGAGGCGACCGTGACCGCCACCCGGTCCGGATCACCCACCACCCGCGACACGGCGTCCACGTCGTCCAGGGTCAGCGGGGAGACCGCCGGTGCGGCGCCCACGTCGAGCCGGCCGGGCACCACCAGCAGCAGGTTCGAGCCCAACCCCTCGACCTGCTGCTCCACCTTCTGCTTGGTGCCGGTGCCGATGGCCACCAGGATGACCACCGAGGCCACCCCGATGATCACGCCGAGCATGGTGAGCGCGCTGCGCAGCCGGTTCGCGCGCAGCGCGTCGAGCGCCACCCGCCAGGCCTCGGCCACCCTCACGAGCCGGCCCCGTCCCGCGTACCCGGCTGCGGAAGGCGCCCGGCGGCTCCGGCGGCGCCACCGGAGCCACCGGGCGGGTGCCCCGGTCCGCTTCCGGAAGCGGACCGGGGCTCCGCGCTGGGAGCGGACACCAGTGTGTCAGGTCCGGCAGCGGGGCCGGAGGCCGGTCGATCATGAACCGCGGCGACCTGGCCGGACGCGCTGTCGGCGACCACCACGCCGTCGCGCATCGCGATCCGCCGGCGGGCCCGCGCCGCCACCTCCTGGTCGTGGGTGACCATCACCAGCGCCACCCCGGACTCCACGTTCAGCTGCTCCAGGAGTTCCAGGACGGCCGCGCCGGTCACACTGTCCAGGTTGCCGGTCGGCTCGTCGGCGAGCAGCACCGTCGGGTCGGTGACCAGCGCGCGGGCGATCGCCACCCGCTGCTGCTCGCCGCCGGAGAGCTGGTTGGGCCGGTGGCCCAGCCGGTGTCCCAGGCCGACCCGGCCGAGCATCGCCGCCGCTCGCTCCCGCCGCTGCCGGGCCGACACACCCCGGTAGACCAGCGGTAGCGCGACGTTGTCCACGGCGGACGTACGCGGCAGCAGGTGGAACGCCTGGAACACGAAGCCGATGGTCTCGTTGCGCAGGGCCGCCAGCTCCGGCGCGGAGAGCCTCGCCACCTCCCGGCCGCCGATCACCAGCCGACCGCCGGTCGGCCGGTCCAGCCCGCCGAGCAGGTGCATGAGGGTGGACTTGCCGGACCCGGAGGGACCGACCAGCGCCACGTAGTCACCGGGGGCCACGGTCAGCGTCACCCCCCGCAGGGCGGGGACCGAGACCCCGTCGAGCTGGTACGTCCGGGACACGTCGACCGCCTCGATCGCGGCCGGTACGGTCATCCGATCTCCTGGCCGTCGCGGACCTGGTCGGTGCCGCGCACCACGATCCGGTCGCCGGCCTGCACACCGCTGGTGATCTGCACCAGGTCCTGTCCCTGCACGCCGACGACGACCGGCGCCCGGTCGACCCGCCCGTCCCGGACCACCCAGACCGTGTCCCGCCCGTCGGTCGAGAAGATCGCCGAGGCCGGCACGGTGACCGCGTCGGCGGCCTCCCGGACCCGCAGCCGCACCACGGCGTTCATCCCCGGTCGGGGAGCCGGTGCCGGCTCCGCCTCGCCGAGAAGGCCCGGGCCGAGCGCCAGCCGCACCCGGTAGCTGACCCCACCCCGCGCGGAGCTGACCGGCAGCACGTCCACCGACTGGACGGTCGCGTCGTACGTGGCACCGGTCACCGCGTCCAGCTCGACCGTGGCCGTCAGGCCGGCCCGCACCAGCAGCACGTCGGTCTCGTCGACCTCGGCGAGCAGCCCCAGTTGACTGGTGTCCACGATGGTCAGGACCGGGGTTCCGGCGGTCACCCGCCCACCCACCGGCACCGCGACGTCCACACCCGGCGGCGGGGCGGCCGGCGCCGCGCCGAACGCGGACGGGTCGATCCCGGTCGCCGCGCCGCCGTTCAGCAGGCCGG
>NZ_JBFAMU010000244.1:0-7463 GCF_040656655.1 Micromonospora sp. NPDC049799 | reverse complement strand
CCGCACCCGTCCCGTCACCCCACGCCGACCAGGACAGGAAAAAGTTTCCTCCCGGCAACATATGACCGTTCTCAAATCTGTCGATGGGTTGTAACAGGCACGCCCGAGCCGCCGGACGTCCTGCTCCGCCTCGGCCCCACCGGCGAGCAGTGCTGGGGTCCGGTCGGCGCGGCCCTCGCCGCCGTCGGCCTGCCCGGCGCCACCTTCGAGCACGGCCCGGGTGGCCCGGCCTACCGGGTCAGCGGGCGCCGTCAGCTCGCCAGGCTCGCCGAACTCGTGGGCGACCGCCCGAGGGCCGCCCCCGCCCTCGCCTGGCCCACCCGCTTCTGACCCTCGCCTCCCCCCGCGACGACGACGATGCCATGATCGATGGGCGGGTCCGGCTGTCCGGTAGAGGACAGTGAGGGTGGCGAACGGGTGGATACGCCTCGGCCGAGGGGCCCGCCATCGTCACAGTGTTCCGCGTCCGGCCACAGCTGCGGTGTACGGTGGCGCCGTCCGGCCGGTCCGGTCCGCCGTGCGGTCGGAGGGGACGGACAATCGTCCCGCCGGGGCGGTTTGTCGCCCGCGAAACCGGAAACGTGGACGGCGCGTTACGTTGGACGTCCGGACCGCCGGTGCGCAATCGGGCCACCGCGCGACAGTGGCCACCAGCCGGACCTGGAAGGCCACGAGCAGGAGTGAGGTCGGAGAGAGACGTGCCGAGCAACGCTGGAACCACCCGTCTGGTCATCGTCGAGTCACCGGCGAAGGCCAAGACGATCTCGGGCTACCTCGGCCCGGGGTACGTCGTGGAGGCCAGCTTCGGCCACGTCCGGGACCTCCCGCGCAACGCCGCCGACGTACCGGCCAAGTACAAGGGCGAGTCCTGGGCCCGCCTCGGGGTGGACGTCGACAACGGCTTCCACGCCCTCTACGTGGTCTCCGCCGACCGCAAACAGCAGATCAGCAAGCTGATGAAGCTGGCCAAGGAGGTCGACGAGATCTTCCTGGCGACGGACGAGGACCGCGAGGGCGAGGCCATCGCCTGGCACCTGGTGGAGACCCTCAAGCCCAAGGTGCCGGTCAAGCGGATGGTCTTCCACGAGATCACCAAGCCGGCGATCCAGGCGGCGGTGGCCAACCCCCGCGAGATCGACCGCGATCTGGTCGACGCCCAGGAGGCCCGCCGCATCCTCGACCGCCTCTACGGCTACGAGGTCTCCCCGGTGCTGTGGAAGAAGGTCATGCCGAAGCTGTCGGCGGGCCGCGTGCAGTCCGTGGCGACCCGGATCGTGGTCGAGCGGGAGCGGCAGCGGATGGCCTTCCGCACCGCCGAGTACTGGGACATCCTCGCCACCCTCGCGGTGGCGAACGCGGGCGAGGGCCCGCGCACGTTCAACGCCACCCTGGTCGCGTTGAACGGCGACCGGATCGCCACCGGCAAGGACTTCGAGCCGACCACGGGTCGCGTGAAGCCCGGTGCGGGGGTCGTCCACCTCGACGAGGGTGGCGCCCGAGGGCTGGCCGCCCGGCTGGAGGGACGGCCGTTCACCGTCACCCGGGTCGAGGAGAAGCCCTACCGCCGTCGCCCGTACGCGCCGTTCATCACGTCCACGCTCCAGCAGGAGGCGGCCCGCAAGCTGCGCCTGTCGTCGCAGCAGACGATGCGTACCGCCCAGCGGCTGTACGAGAACGGCTACATCACCTACATGCGTACCGACTCGGTGAACCTGTCGGAGACCGCCATCGCGGCGGCCCGCCGGCAGATCGTCGAGCTGTACGGCGAGCGCAGCGTGCCGCCGGAGCCGCGCCGCTACACCGGCAAGGTGAAGAACGCCCAGGAGGCGCACGAGGCGATCCGCCCGGCGGGGGACAACTTCCGCACCCCGGGCGAGGTGGCCAAGGAACTCTCCGCCGAGGAGTTCAAGCTCTACGAGCTGATCTGGCGGCGCACCATCGCCTCGCAGATGACCGACGCCGTCGGCTCCAGCGTCTCGGTGCGCATCCGCGCGGTCTCCGCCGCGCAGGAGGAGGCCGACTTCGGCGCCACCGGTAAGACGATCACCGACCCCGGCTTCCTGCGGGCGTACGTCGAGTCCAGCGACGACGAGAACGCCGAGGCCGAGGACGCCGAGCGCCGGCTGCCGAACCTGGTCAAGGACCAGCCGCTCACCGCCGACGAGCTCGCGGCTCAGGGCCACCACACCCAGCCGCCGTCGCGCTACACCGAGGCGTCGCTGGTCAAGGCCCTGGAGGAGCTGGGCATCGGCCGGCCCTCGACGTACGCGTCGATCATGCAGACGATCCAGGACCGCGGGTACGTCACCAAGCGCGGCCAGGCGATGATCCCCACGTTCCTGGCGTTCGCGGTGATCGGGCTGATGGAGCGGCACTACCCGCGCCTCATCGACTACGACTTCACCGCCAGCATGGAGAACGAGCTGGACGAGATCGCCGGCGGTGACCACGCCGCCGTCGACTTCCTCACCGCGTTCTACTTCGGCAGCACCAACGGCACCGGCGACCAGGCGATCGCCCACGCCGGCGGGCTCAAGAAGCTGGTGACGGAGAACCTCAGCGAGATCGACGCCCGCAGCGTGAACTCGATCCCGCTCTTCACCGACGACGAGGGCCGGGAGGTCGTCGTCCGGGTCGGCCGCTACGGGCCGTACCTCCAGCGTGAGCTGCCCGACGGCGCGCCGGCCGCACCCCCGGCCGAGGGTGAGGAGGGCGGCGGTCAGGGCGACCGGGCACCCATCCCCGAGGGGCTCGCGCCCGACGAGCTGACGCCGGAGAAGGTGCACGAGCTGTACCTCGGCGGCGGCGGCGAGCGCAAGCTCGGTGACGATCCGGCGACCGGGGAGCCGATCGTGCTCAAGTCCGGCCGCTTCGGCCCGTACGTGTCCAGTGGCGAGCGCAAGTCCTCGCTGCTGCGGTCGCAGTCGCCGGACTCGCTCACCCTCGACGAGGCGTTGAAGCTGCTCAGCCTGCCCCGGCTGATCGGTGTCGCGCCCGACGGGGTCGAGGTGTTCGCGAACAACGGCCGCTACGGCCCGTACGTGAAGCGGGGCGAGGAGTTCCGGTCGCTGGACTCCGAGGACAAGATGTTCACCGTCACCCTCGACGAGGCGCTGGCCCTGCTCGCCGCCCCGAAGGCCCGCCAGCGTCGCGCCGCCGCGCCGCCGCTGCGGGAGATGGGGGCCGACCCGCTCACCGAGAAGCCGCTGGTGATCAAGGACGGCCGGTTCGGCCCGTACGTCACCGACGGCGAGTTCAACGCCTCGCTGCGGCGCGGCCAGACTCCGGAGGCGCTGACCCTGGAGGAGGCCTCGGAGATGCTCGCCGAGAAGCGGGCGAAGGGCCCGGCGCCGAAGAAGAAGGCGGCGGCGAAGAAGGCCGCGCCGGCCAAGAAGGCGACGGCCGCGAAGAAGACGGCGGCGGCGAAGTCCACGGCTGCCAAGAAGACCACGACGGCCAAGACCACCGCCAAGAAGGCCCCGGCGAAAAAGGCCGCCCCACGCAAGGCAGCCACGTCGCCGGAATGACCGACGTCTGAGATCTTGGAAGATTTCGGCCCCTCCGGGGGCCGTTTCCTTCCAAGATCTCGACGTTGTCCACAGGGGCTGCGGCGTGAGGTCGGGGTTGGGCAGCCTTGTTTCGTGGGGATGCGCAGCGAAGGGTCGATGGCGGCGCTACGGCGCCCCCTGCCGACCGACGAGGCCGACGAGTTGACCTGGCTGCTCTTCCGTCAGGAGGACGTCATCAGCCTCGGGCAGGCACGACGGCACCTGTCCCGTAAGGCCATCCGGCACCGGGTGTCGACGGGGCGCTGGCGACAGGTGCACCGAGCGGTGTTCGTCGCGCACAGTGGTCCCGTCGGTCCGGCCCAACTCCGGTGGGCAGCGATACTCGCGGCCGGTCCGGACGCGCTGCTCGGCGGGTTGACGGCCGCGCAGGCGGGGGCCTGCGCGGCTTCCCGGGTCGGATCATCCATCTGCTGCTGCCCGCGACCACCCGACGAGGACCGTTACCGCAGGGCGTGGTGGTGCATCGGAGCACCCGACTGCCGGTGGAGGACGTCCTCGCCGTCGGCCAACCGCGCCGGACCATGCCGAGTCGGTCGATAGTGGATGCCGCGCAGTGGGCGGGGACCGACGAGGAGGCCCGCGCCATCGTCGCCGCCGCTTTCCAGCAACGCCTGGTCGGCGGGGACGACCTGCACCGGGTGATCGCGCGGGCACCCCGCATCCGACGTCGGCGGCTGATCCTGGAGACCGCCACGGACGCCGTGGGCGGCGCCCACTCCCTCGCCGAACTCGACTTCCTCGGCCTGGTCCGCCGCGCCGGTCTGCCGGAACCGAGCCGGCAGACCGTCCGCCGGGACTCCACCGGTCGCCGCCGCTACCTGGACGCCTACTTCCAGGAGTGGAGGGTGCACGTGGAGGTCGACGGCGCCCACCACCTTGACCCGGCCCACGCGTGGGCGGACATGCGACGTCAGAATGCCCTCTGGATGGAGGGCGATCGCGTGCTCCGCTTCCCCGCCTGGGCCCTCCGGCACCATCCGGCCGAGGTGGTCACGCAGGTCCGCGCCGCTCTCCGCGCCGCCGGTTGGCCCGGCTGATCTCACCGCCGGGCATGCCCTCTGCCAGCTCAAGATCTTGGAAGATTACGGCCCCTCCGAGGGCCACCTTCTTCCAAGATCTCGAAGAGCCGCAGGCGGGACGGATCGCGGTGGTCAGCCGAGGATCTGGGTCAGGTGGGGGGTTTTGAAGAGGCGGTTCGGGTCCAGGTGGTCGCGTACGCGCTGGAAGTCCTGCCAGTGGGGGTACGCGGAAGCCAGCGACTCCGCGTCGCGCCAGTGCAGCTTGCCCCAGTGTGGGCGGCCGCCCAGCTCCGTGGCCACCCTCTCGAAGGCCCGGAAGTACGGCTCGTACGGCGTGCCGACGTACTGGTGGACGGCGATGTACGCGGACTCCCGCCCCTGGCCGTGGGACAGCCAGATGTCGTCGGCGGCGGTGAAGCGGACCTCGACCGGAAAGAGGACCTTGAACGGGAGCCGGTCGACGATCCGCCGGAGCGCGTCCAGCGCCTCGGGCAGGGCGTCGCGCGGCAACCCGTACTCCATCTCCACGAAGCGGACCCGGCGCGGGGTGCAGAAGACCGCGTCGGACCGGCCTGTGTAGACACGTTCGGTGAGCGCCCGGGCGGAGACCGCGCTGATCGTGGGTGCGAGCGCCGGGACGGCACGGCCGAGCCGGCAGGCACCGGCGAAGACGGTGTTGGCCAGCAGGTCGTCGTCGAGCCATCCGCGCCAGCGGGGCAGCGGCCGGTCGTCGGAGGGCACCCGGTCGTTGGTCTTGACCTGGACGCGGTCGGTGTACGGGAACCAGTAGAACTCGACGTGGTCGTGACCGGGCACCAGGTCGGGCAGTTCGGCGAGCACGTCGGTCAGCGGCGCCGGCCGTTCGTGGGCGCGGAGCACGAAGGCGTCCACGCAGCGCAGGGTCACCTCGGTCAGCACTCCGAGGGCGCCGAGGGAGACGCGGGCGGCGGCGAGGACGTCCGGGTTCTCGTCGGCGGAGCAGCGCAGCACCTCGCCGGTGCCGGTGACCAGCGTGAGCGCCTCGACGAACGTGGACAGGCAGCCGTAGGCGGCCCCGGTGCCGTGGGTGCCGGTGGAGATGGCACCGGCGACGGTCTGCGCGTCGATGTCGCCGAGGTTCGGCAGTGCGAGGCCGTGCGCGGCGAGCAGGTCGTTGAGCGTGTGCAGCGTCATCCCGGCCGGTACGGTGACGAGTCGGCGACCGGTGTCGACGCGTACGCCGGTGTCCAGTCTGGTCAGTTCCATCCGCCGGTCGTCGGTGACCGCCACGGCCGTGAACGAGTGGCCGCTGCCGACCGCCCGGATCGTCCCGCCGACGGCGGCGGTGGCCCGGACGGCCTCCACGACCTCGTCGAGGGTGGTGGGGTGAAGGACGGTGGTGGCGGTGGCACGCTGGTTGCCGGCCCAGTTGGACCAGCCGGCGGTGGAGAGAGCGGTACCGGCCATGGAAACTCCTCGACATGAATATGAACTGACTTCATATCAGGAACGTTGTACCTGGTAAATACCGCAATCGAGGCCCGCTCGTTATACCGGTAGTCACGAACTCGTGACGTGCAGATATGTTCATCCGTCGAAGGGGGGTGGCGCCGAGTGTCCACACCAGCCGCCACGACCGGGCCGCTGCGCCGCGTTCCGGTGCAGGGTCGAAGTGTCGCGCGGGTCCAGCGGATGCTGGATGCCTGTGCCGAGCTCGTCGACGAGGTGGGGTACGAGGGGCTGACCACGACCCTGCTCGCCGAGCGCGCCGAGGTGGCGATCGGGTCGGTCTATCAGTTCTTTCCGGACAAGCGGGCGATCGTGCAGGCGCTGACCCTGCGCACCATGGAGTCCTACCTCCAGCGGCTCGACGAGCGGTTCGCCTCCGACGACCTGACCCACTGGTGGGACGGGGTCGACGCGGGGATCGACGAGTACATCACGATGCACCGCACCGTTCCCGGATTTCGTACCCTGCACTTCGGCGACGTGGTCGACCTGCACCTGCTCGATGAGCAGCGGGACAACAACGGGGTGATCGCGGACCAGTTGGCCCGCGTCCTCACCGAGCGCTTCGGGCTGACCGACGTCCCCGAGCTGCGCTTCTACCTGGAGATCGCCGTCGAGGCGGCCGACGCGCTGATCAAGCTGGCGTTCCGTCGCCAGCAGGACGGCGACGACCGGGTGCTGACCGAGGCGAAGGCACTGATCCGGGAGTACCTGCACCGACAGGTCGACGCGCGGCACATCGTGGACCGGCCAACCGAGCGGGCCGAAGTGGTGCAGCCCGCCTGACGAGGCGACCAGCCGGCGCCCGGACCGTCCGCAATCGGCCCGGACCCGACGGCCTCCCGCACCCGGAACGCATCGGGAGCGGGAGGCCGATCGCACGTCAGAGGAACGCCTGCCCCTCGCCCCGGTAGGTCGGCACGGTGGCCACCACGGCGTCGGAGTCCACCAGGTGCAGCTCGTTGACATGCTCGGCGAGCTCTCCGGCCTTGGCGTGCCGGAACCACACCCGGTCACCGACCCGCAGCGTCCCGGCCGCCGCGCCGGCCAGCGGCGTCTGCACCTCGCCGGCTCCCTCGGTGCCGATCAGCTTCAGCCCGGCCGGAAACCACGGTCGGGGGAGCCGGCTGGCCTCGGCCGGGCCGGAGGCGATCCAGCCGCCCCCGAGCACCGTCGCCAGGCCGGGCGCCGGACGGCGGACCACCGCGCAGGCGAAGAACGCCGCCGGGGTCGGGCGCCAGGCACGGTACGCGTCGAACAGCGTCGGCCCGTACAGGCCCGAACCCGCGGTGACCTCGGTGACCGCGGGATCGGCGCTGGTCGCGGCCACGCTGCCGGTGCCGCCGCCGTTGACGAACTCCAGCTCGGCGTGCTCGCGGACGGCGGC
>NZ_JBFAMU010000243.1:0-7513 GCF_040656655.1 Micromonospora sp. NPDC049799 | reverse complement strand
CGTCGGGCTGGTAGAGCCCGTAGAGCACGTTCATCAGGGTCGACTTGCCGGCGCCGTTCTCGCCGAGCAGGGCGTGCCGGCGGCGACGGCGGTGGGGAGCGGCGCCTACGTGGCTATTCCGGCCCCGGGCCCGACCCGCGCGACCCGCAGCCGCTCGGCGCGGTGCTGAACCGGCTGGTGAAGGCGCGCGGCTGGCAGCAGCCCGCTGCCGAGGCGACGGTCTTCGGGGCATGGGAGAAGGTCGTCGGCGCGGAGGTCGCGCAGCACAGCCGGCCCGTCAAGCTGGAGGACGGCGAGCTGACCGTGGAGGCGCGGTCCACGGCCTGGGCGACGCAGCTACGGCTGCTCGCCGGCTCGCTGCTCCAGCAGATCGCCCGCGAGGTGGGCCACAACGTCGTGCGCCGGCTGCACATCCACGGCCCGGCGGCGCCGTCGTGGTCCAAGGGGCCCCGGCGGGTACGCGGCCGCGGCCCCCGCGACACCTACGGCTGACGGTCACCCCGCGGCGCGCCGGCCCTCCCGTTCGGCCCGCTTGCGCTCCCGCTGCTCGCGACTCCACTGCTTGCGGCGTTCCAGGTCCTGCTTCCACCCGTCGCGGGCCTGGCGTGAGCCGCCCTGCACCGCTCCCGTCGTCTGCGAGGGGCCGGCGACGTTACGGAACACCCAGTCCATGAGCCGACCGCCCTTACCGCCCGCGTCACCGATCTGCTCCTCGCCGCTCATCCGCTTCGCCTCTCGCTCGCCAGGGCAACGTTTCATACGCTAATAGTTGGTACACCAACGTTTGCTATGTCCGCAACGACGACAGGAGGCAGATCGTGGCCGAGGAACTCAAGGGAGATCCCCTGGCCTTGGAGCAGCAGGTGTGCTTCGCGCTCTCGGTCGCGGCGCGCGGCGTCGTGGCGGTCTACCGCCCCCTGCTGGAGCCGATGGGGCTCACCCATCCGCAGTACCTGGTGATGCTGGCCCTGTGGCAGCGCGCGCCGCTCTCGTTGCGGGAGCTGAGCAGACTGCTCCAGCTCGACCCCGGCACTCTGTCGCCCCTGCTCAAGCGGCTGGAGGCGGCCGGTCACGTGCGGCGCGAGCGGGACGCGTCCGACGAGCGCAGCCTCGCCGTCCAACTCACCGAGAGCGGCCGGGCACTCCGGGCGCAGGCCGAGCAGATTCCGCCGGCGATCGTCGAGCGGCTCGGGCTGCCGCTGGCGGACCTGCGGCACCTGCACACGGTGCTGACCGACATGATCGCCGCCGCCAACCGGGCGACCTCGGCTGATCTCGGCGCGCGGCCGGCTCAGGCGCCGGCGTAGACCGCGAAGCCGCCGTCGTGGCTGAGCAGGTCGCGGCTACGGCTGACCGGCCCGCCGGGGCGCCTCGGACTCGGCGTAGACGGCGAACCCCCGGTCGGCGCAGCGCCGGTAGAACGCGGCCAGCACGCTCAGCTCGGGGCAGGTGTAGTTCCACTGCGGTGACGCGCCGGCGTCGTCGCGCAGCGCGTCGAGCCGGCTGTCGAGCCACCGGAGCTGCTGCTCGGCGAGGCGACCGTCGGCGAGCAGGCCGCGCAGCACCTCGCTGACCGACTCGAAGGTCACGGTCTCGCCGTGCTGGCGGTGCCCGGCCACGAACCGCTCGATCCCCCCGGCGATCCAGGCGCACCCGTCCGGATCGATCACCGGGTCCTCGTCCTCCGCGGCGGCGTCCGTGGCGTAGAGCACACCCTCCAGGCCCAGCAGCAGGTCGACCAGCTCGGTGTACGCGGTCGCCCGCACCGTTCCGGTCTTCGCGATCAGCTCGGCGAGCGCCGCGGTCGGCGCCGAGATCCGGGGCATGTCCACGATCTCGCCGAAGTCGACGAACTCGGCCGGCGCGACCGGATTGTAGAAGCGGCCGGTCCGCGGCCAGTGCACCGCGACGTTGTCCAGCCCCATCTGGCGTCACCTCTCAAGCCGTGTCGGGTAGATCGGGTCGATCGTCCGGTTCAGACCGCCAAAGATCAAGGCCGGTTCCGGTCGCGCCGTGACCGTACCCCGTACGTGGTGCGAAGCAACGCGCGGTCTTCGGCCGGTCGCGCCGCCGATCGGGCCGTGGCGTGTAGGGGGAGTCGCGGACGGCGACGTTCGGCCGGCTACGGAGGTCTCAGACGCCTCGCAGGGGTGCCGAGTGGTGGTTCTGTCGTTCGCGCACAGTAAGATTGACGGAGAGACGAAGACCCGGTGCGGTGCGACGAAACCCGGGCCCGGTGCGGGCCCGTGATCATTGTCCACGTCGGGTCGAGCCGATCGCGATCCGCGGGCAACCGCGGCGACCGGCGCGTTCGACCCGTACCCCGGCTTGTCCCCGGTGCCGGTCCGCGCGCCGACGTCGCGTCCTGTCCGCCGAACCCGCGCCCCGGCACGCCGTGAGGCGTGCCACGGCGCGAGAAAGTGGCCGAGGGTGGCAGCGCAGGACAAGCAGGAGTACGGCGCCGAGTCGATCACCGTCCTCGAAGGTCTGGAGGCGGTCCGGAAGCGGCCGGGTATGTACATCGGGTCGACCGGCGAGCGCGGTCTGCACCACCTCGTGCAGGAGGTCGTGGACAACGCGGTGGACGAGGCGCTGGCCGGGCACTGCGACACCATCGACGTGGTGCTGCTGGCCGACGGCGGTGTCCGGGTCACCGACAACGGCCGTGGCTTCCCGGTCGACATCCACCCCAAGCTGAAGAAGCCGGGGGTCGAGGTCGCGTTGACCGTGCTGCACGCGGGCGGCAAGTTCGACGGCAAGGCGTACGCGGTCTCCGGCGGCCTGCACGGGGTCGGCGTCTCCGTGGTGAACGCCCTCTCCACCCGGATGGCGGTGGAGATCCACAAGTCCGGCCACGTCTGGCGGCAGCAGTACACGAACTCCAAGCCGTCCCCGCTGGACAAGGGCGAGACCACCGACCGCACCGGCTCTGCGGTCTCCTTCTGGCCGGATCCGGCCATCTTCGAGACCGTCGACTTCGACTTCCAGACCATCTACCGGCGCCTGCAGGAGATGGCCTTCCTCAACCGCGGTCTGAGCATCCATCTCCTCGACGAGCGGGTCCCGGAGGGCGTGGAGGGCAAGCCGCGCGAGGTGACCTTCCTCTACAAGGACGGCATCGCCGACTTCGTCCGGCACCTCAACGCCTCCAAGAACCCGATCCACAAGACGGTGGTCCAGTTCGACGCCGAGGACGTGGAGGAGGGCATGGCGGTCGAGATCGCCATGCAGTGGAACGAGTCCTACGGTGAGTCGGTCTACACCTTCGCCAACACGATCAACACGCACGAGGGCGGCACCCACGAGGAGGGCTTCCGGGCCGCGCTGACCAGCGTCATCAACCGGTACGGCGCCGACAAGAAGCTGCTCAAGGGCGACGAGAAGCTCTCCGGCGAGGACATCCGCGAGGGCCTGGCCGCGATCATCTCGGTGAAGCTGACCAACCCGCAGTTCGAGGGCCAAACGAAGACCAAGCTCGGCAACACCCCGGTGAAGAGCTTCGTCCAGCGGGTCTGCAACGAGTGGCTGGTCGACTGGCTGGACCGGAACCCGGCCGAGGCGAAGACCATCATCACCAAGGCGTCCCAGGCCGCCCGCGCTCGGATCGCCGCCCAGCAGGCGCGCAAGCTCGCCCGCCGCAAGTCGCTGCTGGAGTCCGGATCGATGCCGGGCAAGCTGGCCGACTGCCAGTCCACCGACCCGCGCGAGTCCGAGGTCTTCATCGTCGAGGGCGACTCGGCCGGCGGCTCGGCCAAGCAGGGGCGGGACCCGCGCACCCAGGCGATCCTGCCGATCCGCGGCAAGATCCTCAACGTGGAGAAGGCCCGGATCGACCGGGTGTTGAAGAACAACGAGGTCCAGGCGCTCATCACCGCGCTGGGCACCGGCATCCACGACGACTTCGACATGGAGAAGCTGCGCTACCACAAGGTGGTGCTGATGGCCGACGCCGACGTCGATGGCCAGCACATCCAGACGCTGCTGCTCACCCTGTTGTTCCGCTTCATGCGGCCGCTGGTCGAGCTGGGCCACGTCTACCTGGCCGCCCCGCCGCTCTACAAGATCAAGTGGAACAAGAAGGGCGACGACGCGCAGTACGCGTACTCCGACCGGGAGCGCGACGGGCTGATCGCGCTGCGCCAGCAGAAGAAGCCGAACGCCCGGCCGGACGACATCCAGCGGTTCAAGGGTCTCGGCGAGATGAACTACCCCGAGCTGTGGGAAACCACGATGAACCCGGCGACGCGTACGCTGCGTCAGGTCACCCTCGACGACGCGGCGACCGCCGACGAGTTGTTCAGCGTGCTGATGGGCGAGGACGTCGAGGCGCGCCGGTCGTTCATCCAGCGCAACGCCAAGGACGTCCGCTTCCTGGACATCTGACGGACGCCGGCGGGCCGGCCCGGTCATCATCCACCGGGCGGCCCGCCGATCCACAGAGTTATCCACAGCGCGGCCGTTATCCACAGCGGTTATCCACAGCACGAAACCGACTCTGAGTCTGATAAGGGTTAACAGTGACCGATACCCCTGAGTCCACACCGAACGAACCCGAGGTTCCCGAGGCCCTCGCCGCCGTCGTCGCGCACGACCGGATCGAACCGGTCGGGCTCGAGGTGGAGATGCAGCGCTCCTACCTCGACTACGCGATGAGCGTCATCGTCGGGCGGGCGCTGCCGGACGTGCGGGACGGGCTCAAGCCGGTCCACCGCAAGATCCTCTACGCGATGTTCGACTCGGGGTACCGGCCGGACCGCGGCTACGTGAAGTGCTCCCGCGTGGTCGGCGACGTGATGGGTCAGTTCCACCCGCACGGCGACTCGGCCATCTACGACGCGCTGGTCCGGATGGCGCAGCCGTGGTCGCTGCGCTACCCGCTGGTCGACGGCAACGGCAACTTCGGCTCGCCGGGTAATGACCCGGCTGCCGCCATGCGCTACACCGAGTGCAAGCTCGACCCGCTGGCCATGGAGATGCTGCGGGACATCGACGAGGACACCGTCGACCTCCAGGACAACTACGACGGCCGGGCCAAGGAGCCCACCATCCTGCCGTCGCGGATCCCCAACCTGCTGATCAACGGCTCCGAGGGCATCGCGGTCGGCATGGCCACCAAGATCCCGCCGCACAACCTGCGCGAGATCGGCGCGGCCGTGCAGTGGTGCCTGGAGAACCCGGAGGTCGACGAGGCCGCCACCCTCGAAGCGCTGCTGGAGATCGTCAAGGGCCCCGACTTCCCGACCTACGGCCTGATCGTGGGGCAGCAGGCCATCCAGGACGCGTACCGCACCGGGCGCGGCTCGATCCGGATGCGCGCCGTGGTGGAGGTCGAGGAGGACAAGCGCGGCCGTCCGGCACTGGTGGTCAGCGAGCTGCCCTACCAGGTCAACCCGGACAACCTGGCCGAGCGCATCGCCGAGCTGATCAAGGAGGGCAAGCTCGCCGGCATCGCCGACATCCGCGACGAGTCCTCCGGCCGTACCGGCATGCGGATCGTGCTCGTGCTCAAGCGCGACGCGGTCGCCAAGGTGGTGCTGAACAACCTCTACAAGCACACCCAGCTCCAGGAGACGTTCGGCGCCAACATGCTGGCGCTTGTCGACGGCGTGCCGCGCACGCTGAACCTGGCCCAGTTCATCCGCTACTACGTCGAGCACCAGATCGAGGTCATCCGCCGGCGGACCGCGTTCCGGCTCCGCAAGGCGGAGGAGCGGGCGCACATCCTGCGCGGTCTGTCCAAGGCACTGGACGCCCTCGACGAGGTGATCGCCCTGATCCGGCGTTCGCCCACGGTCGAGGACGCCCGGCAGGGCCTGATCCGGCTGCTGGAGATCGACGAGATCCAGGCGACCGCGATCCTGGACATGCAGCTGCGTCGCCTGGCGGCCCTGGAGCGGCAGCGGATCCTCGACGACCTGGCCAAGCTGGAGGTGGAGATCGCCGACCTCAAGGACATCCTCGCCAAGCCGGAGCGGCAGCGGCGGATCGTCTCCGAGGAGCTGGGCGAGATCGTCGCGAAGTGGGGCGACGACCGGCGTACGAAGATCATCCCGTTCGACGGCGAGGTCTCGATGGAGGACCTCATCGCGCGGGAGGACGTGGTCGTCACGATCACCCGCACCGGGTACGCCAAGCGCACCAAGGTCGACCTCTACCGCTCGCAGCGGCGCGGCGGCAAGGGTGTCAGCGGTGCCAGCCTGCGGCAGGACGACATCGTCAGCCACTTCTTCGTATGCTCCACGCACGACTGGATGCTGTTCTTCACCAACAAGGGCCGGGTGTACCGGGCCAAGGCGTACGAGCTTCCGGAAGCCAGTAGGGTGGCGAAGGGTCAGCACGTGGCCAACCTGCTCGCGTTCCAACCGGACGAGCAGATCGCACAGATCATCGAGATTCCGAACTACCAGGTGGCGCCCTACCTGGTACTGGCCACGAAGAACGGCCTGGTGAAGAAGACGCGGCTCGAGGAGTTCGACTCCAACCGTTCCGGCGGCATCATCGCGATCAACCTGCGCGATGAGGACGAGCTGGTCGGTGCCGCCCTGGTCGGACCGGAGGACGACCTGCTGCTGGTCTCGAAGAAGGCCCAGGCGATCCGGTTCAACGCGACCGACGAGGCGCTGCGGCCGATGGGCCGGGCGACGTCCGGTGTGATCGGCATGCGGTTCAGCGAGGACGACGTGCTGCTGGCCATGGAGGTCGTCCGGGAGGGTCTGGACGTCCTGGTGGCCACGAACGGGGGATACGCGAAACGCACCCCGATCGAGGAATACCCGGTTCAGGGCCGGGGAGGTAAGGGCGTGTTGACTGCGAAGATCACCGAGCGGCGCGGTGGTCTGGTCGGGGCAGTGGTGATCGACCCGGACGACGAGCTGTTCGCGATCACCAGCAACGGTGGTGTCATCCGGACTCCGGTGAAGCCTGTACGCCGCACGCGTGACCGGAACACAATGGGGGTCAAGCTGATGGACCTTCCGGATGGCGTGACTATCGTGGCGATTGCTCGCAATGCCGACGAGCCTGACGAACAGGACTAGTTGAATGACGGAGACACAGGCGAAGTCGGGGAACACGGGGACCTCGGCCAACCCGGTCGACGAGGAGGCCGCGAAAACCGGCACACCAGCGACCGGCCGCGCGGCCGTGGGCCGGGCAACCGTCCCCGCCGACGCGCCTGCCCCGAAATTCACCCGGGCTCCGGGAATGACACCGCCACCGGACAAGCCGACCGATGACAAGGACGCCGCGGAGAACGCCGACGCGACGAAGGTCGACGCGCCGAGTGCCGGGGGCACCGCCACGTCGACAGCCGCCCGGCCGGCGACCACGCAGCCGATCACCGTGCGCGCCGGCCAGGCGACCCCCCGCCGATGCACCGGCAGCCAGCACCTCGATGCGCTCGATCAGCGCGCTCGGAATGTTGGCCAGGTTGACCACGTTCACCGAACCTTCGTAGGCCAGTGGGTAGTCGGACTGGCGTCGGCCGTTGACCAGTACCAGCGTGCGGTTCGGG
>NZ_JBFAMU010000242.1:0-7518 GCF_040656655.1 Micromonospora sp. NPDC049799 | reverse complement strand
GACTCTGCTCTGTGCGGCGCACGAGGCGGCCGGCGAGTCCGGCACCACCGACGGGGGCGTCCGCGTCCTGCGCCGCGGCTCCCGCATGGCCGGGCTGACCGCCAGGTCGGCGGCGAGGGCGCGGACCGCCGGGAGGGCGGTGCCGGCGGGGAGCGCGCCGGACCGGACGCCGGATTCCACGCTGGCCGAAATCGCGGCCGACGTCGTGCCGGCGATCTGATAATGTGCTGCCACAGTTGAGGAATTGTACTAGAACAAAGGTGACCTGTCACATGTACCCTCCGACTCCCCGGACCACCGCCACCCGCGTCCGCGACCGGATGAGCTACGACGCCGACGCGGCCCACGCCGTGCTGGACGAGGCGTACCACTGCGTGCTGAGCTTCACCGTCGACGGCGAGCCGCGGGCGCTGCCCACCCTGCACGTCCGCGTCGGCGACACCCTCTACCTGCACGGCTCCACCGGCAGCCGGCCGCTGCTGGCCGCCCGGGGCGACGGGCTGCCGGTCTGCGTGGCGGTCACCCTGCTCGACGGTCTGGTCTACGCGCGGTCGCAGTTCCACCACAGCGCCAACTACCGCTCGGTGGTCGTGCACGGCACCGCCGGACTGGTCACCGACGAGCGGGAGAAGGCCGCCGCGATGACCGCGCTGGTGGAGAAGGTGGGGGCCGGGCGCAGCGCGGAGAGCCGACCGCCGAGCCGACGCGAGCTGGCCGAGACCGCCGTGCTGGCGCTGCCGCTGCGCGAGGTGTCCACCCGGTCCCGCACCGGCGGGGTCAGCGACGATCCGGCCGACCTCGACCTGCCCCACTGGGCCGGGGTGGTGCCGCTGCGCCTCACGTCCGGGGCGGCCGAGCCGGCCGAGGGCGTGACCGCGCCTGTTCCGGCGTACCTGCCGCCGGCCCGCTCCCCCTGGCTGGAGCCGACGGCGCTGCGCGGGGAGCACGTGGTGCTGGAGCCGCTGGACCTCGCCCACGCCGAGGAGCTGTACGCGGCCACCACCGACCCGGAGGTGTGGCGACACCTCGGCGGACCGCAGCCGGCCGACGCCGCCGAGATGATGCGGGTGGTCGCGGCCTACCTCGCCGCCGGGCGCTCCGGCGAGCGGGTGTCGTGGGTGCAGCGCTGCGCCGCGACCGGCGCGGTGGTCGGCACCACGTCCTTCTACGAGGTCGACCCCGAACGGCGCTCGGTCGCCATCGGCTACACGTGGCTCGGCCGGCCCTGGTGGCGCACCGGCATCAACACCGAGGCGAAGCTGCTGCTGCTCACCCGGGCATTCGACGAGCTGGGCGCGGTCCGCGTGGTCTGGCACACCGACATCCGCAACGAGCGCTCGCAGCGGGCGATCGAACGGCTGGGCGCGTCCCGCGAGGGGGTGCTGCGCATGCACCGGCAGCGCGCGGACGGCTCCTGGCGGGACACCGTGCAGTACGCGATGACCGTCGACGAGTGGCCGAACGCACAGGTCACGCTGCGGGAAAGGCTTCGCCCGACGGCCCCCGTGGCGTGATGATGGCGGGCGTGCTGGGCATCACCGACATCTGGACGTACGTGCTGGGCACCGTGGCGATCATCCTGCTGCCCGGGCCCAACTCGCTCTTCGTGCTCTCCACCGCCGCGCGGCGGGGCGTGGGAGCCGGTTACCGGGCCGCGGGCGGGGTGTTCGTCGGCGACGGGGTGCTGATGTTCCTCTCCGCCGCCGGCGTGGCGTCGCTGCTCCAGGCGTACCCGCCGCTCTTCCTGGTGATCAAGTACGCGGGCGCCGCGTACCTGGGCTATGTCGGGCTGACCATGCTGCGCGGGGCCTGGCGGCGCTGGCGGACGCGCAACGACCCGACCGCGCCGCGGCTCATCGACGCCGCGGAGCCGGCGGCGATGCGCAGTCCGTTCCGCAAGGCGCTGGTGATCAGCCTGCTCAACCCGAAGGCGATCCTGTTCTTCATCTCGTTCTTCATCCAGTTCGTCGACCCGGGCTACGCGTGGCCGGCACTGTCGTTCCTGCTGCTCGGCCTGATCGCCCAGGTCACCAGCGCGCTCTACCTGACCATGCTGATCTTCGCGGGCACGTTCCTGGCGGCGCAGTTCCGCCAGCGCCGTCGCCTCGCCGCCGGCGCGACCACCGGCGTCGCGGCCCTCTTCCTGGGCTTCAGCGTCAAGCTCGCCACCGCGAACGTCTGACCCGCCCGGTGGCGCGGTCAGGTGCCGTCGCCGCCTCCGCCACCACCACCGATGCCGGCGCCCCCGGCGACGCCGCCCAGGCCGTAACCGGGTGCGATCGGCTCGTCGGGGCGGCGGCTGACGTGCGCCGACTCGGTGATGGTCGCGGACCAGTCGGCGTGGGCCGCCGCGGCGGCGTGCCGGTTGATCGCCTCCCGCAGCCAGCCGTCGACGGTGGCCACCCAGTCCCGCTGCTCGGCGCCGGTGTGCCACACGCGGAAACGGCTGATGCTCTGGTGGGTGATCCCGGCCAGCGCCAGCCGCCGGTCCATCCAGAGGATCACCTCCAGGCCCGCCGGGTTGGCGACGAACGTCACCTCCATCTCGGTGATCGGTCCGGCGTAGATGGGCGCCACCCAGAAGCCCAGCCGCTGGTGCACGGGCAGGATCTGCTCCACACCGGGCAGCCGGCTGTCCACGAGGCCGACCTGCCGCATGGTGAAGCCGAGAGTGTCCAGCGCGGCCAGGATGTGCGCCTGCGTGGGGAGCGGATGGACGAAGACCGGCACCATGGCGCCCTGGTCGAGCGAGGGGTCGATCGCCACCTCGGTCCGCAGCCCCGTCCGCATGCTGAGCAACGGCACCCCGCCGAAGATCGTCACCGGGGTCTCCCACGGCAGCGGGAACTCGAACGGGATCGTGCGGGCCCGCCGGGCACGCAGCACGAAGGCCTCGGCGACCTGCGCCTGATGGAACTGCACCAGGCGGCGGGGCGCCTCCGGGTCGTCCGGTTCGGCGGTCGCGACCAGGCCGAGCCGCACGTGCCGCACGGGTACGTCCGTGGACCCGGCGGTGACGGTCACCCGCCCGGGCAGGTGGAGGCCGGGGCGGGTGCTCGGGTTGGCCAGGGCGGTGCGCACCGTCAGGCCCGTCCAGCCCGACTCCGGTGACACGCCCGTCAGCCGCACGGCACCTCCTCCGTGGCGGCACGACGCGGCCCGCCCGCTGCTCGGAGACCCACGTCGACGCCGGCGGCGGCTTACCCCATCGACGTCGCCACAATCCCGCCAGCGCGGCAGCGCCGGAGCGCCGCATTTAGAGATCTTGGTAGAAAGTGGCCCCTGTAGGGGCCGTTTCCTACCAAGATCTACGCGCCTCCCGATGGGGCCGGTCCAGGACCGGCACCTGGACCGGGCCGGACCCGGGGCCCGGGGACAGAGCCCCGGACCCCGGGGTCGGCGGATCAGCGCAGGCGGCGCCCGCGCGGCACCGGGTCGGTCTCGTCGTCGAACTCGCCGATGACCTCCTCCAGCAGATCCTCCAGCGCGACGAACCCGATCGGCCGGGTCGGCCCGCCGCCGTTGCGTACCAGCGCCAACTGCGACTGCCGGGCCCGCATCGCCGCCACGGCCTCGCTGACGGTCGCCGCCGCCGGCAGGGTGAAGGCGTTCGTCATCAGGTCAGCGGCGGTGGCCGTCGGCCGGGTGGCGGTGGCCCGCACCGCCTCCCGTACGTGCACCAGGCCGCAGACGTCGCCGGCGGCGTCCAGCACCGCCAGGCGGGAGCGTCCGCTGTCCCGGCTGACCTGCTCGATCCGGCCGGCGTCGTCGTCGCGGCGGACCGTCACCATCTGGCTGAACGGCTCCATCACCTGGGCGACGGTGGTGCCCTGCAACTCCAGCATGCTGGTCAGCAGTCGGTGCTGCTCCACGCCGAGCGTCCCGTGCTCGCGGGACTGCTCCAGCAGGATGCGCAGCTCGTCAGGGCCGTGCACCTGGGCCAACTGGTCCTGCGGGCTGACCTTGACCAGTCGCAGGATGCCGTTGGCCACAGCGTTCAGCAGGGACAGCACCGGGCGGGCGAGCCGGGCGAACGCCCGGAACGGCAGCGCCAGCAGCAACGCCGAGCGTTCGGCGTCGGTGATCGCCCACGACTTCGGGGCCATCTCGCCGACCACCAGATGCAGGAACGTGACCAGGCCGAGGGCGAACACCAGCGCGATCGCGTGACTGGCCGCGTCGGGCAGGCCCACCCCGTGCAGCAGCGGGCTGAGCAGATGCTCGATCGCCGGTTCGGCGAGCGCGCCGAGCCCCAGGGTGCAGAGGGTGATGCCGAGCTGCGCGCCGGCCAGCATCAGGGAGAGTTCCCGGACGCCGTCCAGGGCCGCCTTCGCCGCCCGGCCACCACCGGCCGCCGCGTGCTCCAGCCGGTAGCGCTTGCTGGCGATCAGGGCGAACTCGGCCGCCACGAAGAACCCGTTCAGAGCCAGCAGGATCACCGAGGTGAACAGCGCGATCCCCGGGCTCATGACTGCTCCTCCGAGTTGGTGCCGGCGCCGACGCCGGTGAGCCGCAGCCGCACCGAGTCGGCCACGTGCCGGTCGACCGCGAGCACCTCGACCAGGGCCCGGGACACCGGGTGCCCGTCCTCCCCTTCGGCCGGCAGGCTGATCTCCAGCCGGTCACCGACCTCGGGAACCCGGCCCAGCTCCCGCATGACGAGGCCGGAGAGGGTGTCGTACTCCGGAGCCTCGGGCAGTGCGATGCCGGTGCTGTCGGCGACCTCGTCGATCCGCCAGCGGGCCGGCACCACCCAGGAGCCGTCGGCCTGGCGGATCGGGGTGCGCTCGGGCGGGTCGTCCTCATCGCGGATCGGGCCGACCAGTTCCTCGGCGATGTCCTCCAGCGTGATGACGCCGGCGAAGCCGCCGTACTCGTCGACCACGCAGGCGAGCTGCCGGTGCCCGGACCGCAGCCGGTCCAGCACCGTCGGCAGCGGCAGCGTCTCGGGCACCAGCAGCGGGGGTACGGCAACCGCGCTCACCGGCGTGGTCGCGCGACGCTCCAGGGGCACTCCCAGCACGTCGGCGATGCCGACGACACCGATCACGTCGTCGACGCCCTCGGTGCCGCGTACGGGGAAGCGGGAGCGGCCGGTGTCCAGCAGCTCGACGACCCGGCTGACCGGCTCGTGCGCGCGTACGGTGTGCACGTCGACCCGGGGCACCATGGCCTCCCCGGCGGTCAGCTCACGGAAGTCGAGCCCGCGGTCCAGCAGGGTGGACATCTCGGCGGTGAGGTGTCCCTCCTCGCGGGACTCGGCGATGATCTGCTCCAGGTCCTCCGGGGTGGCGCCGCTGGGCAGCTCCTCGATCGGCTCGATGCCGACCCGGCGGAGCAGCCGGACGGCGGCGCGGTCGAAGAGCGTGATGAGGGGCCCGGCCACCCGCAGGTACATCAGGGTGGAGCGGCTCAGCGCCCGGGCCAGCGGCACGGCGCGCGCGATGGCCAGGTTCTTCGGCGCCAGCTCGCCCAGGACCATCTGGACCACGGTGGCGATGAGCAGGGCCAGCACCACCGACAGGGGCAGGCTGACCGCGGTGGAGACCCCGGCCACGCCGAGCAGGTCGGCCAGGCCCGCGCCGAGGTACGGCTCGGCGACGTAACCGACCAGCAGGGCGGTGACGGTGATGCCGAGCTGGGCGCCGGACAGCATGAATGACAGCCGGCCGGTCACCTCCAGGGCCCGGGCCGCGGCCCTGTCCCCGTCGTCGGCGAGCTGCTTGAGCTTGCCGCGGTCCACGGCGACGTAACCGAACTCCTGGGCCACGAAGTAACCGGTGGCGGCGGTGAGAACGATGATGAGAAGGAGACCAACGACGATCAACACGGGTCGCTCAGGGCTCCCGGGGTCGTCGGGTTCGAGGGAAGCCGGGCCGGGCCCGGCTTGCTACTGCTGCCCTCCTGGGCAGGCGAGTCGATCATGCCGCCATTTTATCCAGAGACGCTGAACGCCCGCTGAAGGTGTAAGGAAGGGCCCCCTCTCAACGCCTCGCGTAGAGGAGGGGGCCCCTCTTGACACAGCGACACGCTCAGCTCTGGGTGATCTTCACGTCGTCGACGGCCGCCTCGACCAGGCTGGCGCCGCTGGCATCCGCCGCGTCGATGACGATCCGTACCGTCTGTCCCCGCAGGGCCGAGATGTCCGCACCGGCGGTCTGCCACGCCGCCGCCCGGTTGGTCGCCGCCCCGGTCGCGTTCACGACCGTGACGGTGCTCCCACCGACCACCCGTACGCGCAGGTAGTCCGCGCTGCTGGAGTTGGTGAGGTGGGCGAGGTACCAGGAGAGGGAGAGGTTCAGGGTGCCGGTCGACGGCAGCGTGATCGCCGGGGACTGGATCGTGCTCACCCCGCCGTCGAGGTCGTACGCCCCGGCGCCGCTGCCCGCCAGCGGCCCGGTGACGAGGTCGAAGCTGCCGCTGACGGTGGTGCCGAGCTGGGTCGCCACGCCGGAGCTGGTAGCGGCCGGGTCACCGCGCTCCCACCGTCCGAGGGTCGCGGTGTCGGTGCCGGACGGGTTGGCCGTCCAGCCGGTCGCGGTCTCGAAGGTGTCGCTGTAGACCGTGGTGCCCGGCGGGGTGCCCGCCCCGGCGAGGGTCCACACCGTGTACGCGATCGCGTCGGAGTTGCGGTCCAGCGCGGTGTCGTTGATGTTGGCGCTGGTGTCGCAGGAGCGGTGGTAGCAGGGGTCGAACGCCTGCCCCGCCGTACCGCCCCAGAGCGACGCCTGGGTGCTGGTCTTGGTGCCCTCGGCGCCGGTGAAGATGCCGCCGGCCGGGATGCCGACGCCGATGAACGGCCCGTAGTCGCTGCGGCCGTCGAAGTCGGTGCCCCGGGTGGGCACCCCGATCGAGGTGAAGTACGCCTGGATGGTCTGCTCGATCTGGGCGGAGCCGGCCGGGCCGGGGCCGGAGCCCACGCCGTCGGAGTTGTCGCCGTCGTACACGAAGTAGCCGGCGTTGGGCGAGGCGACCATGTCGAAGTTGAGGTACTGCTTGATCTTCGACCGCTCGGTCGTCGGGAGGTTGTTCACGTAGTACTGCGAGCCGCGCAGACCCAGTTCCTCCGCGCCCCACCAGCCGAACCGCAGGTGCTTGGTGGGAGTGAAGCCGCTGCGCGCCACGGCGAGCGCCACCTCCAGGATGGCCGCCGAGCCGGAGCCGTTGTCGTTGATGCCCGGTCCGGAGCTGACGCTGTCCAGGTGGGCCCCGCTCATCACCACCGCGTTCGGGTCGCCACCAGGCCAGTCGGCGATCAGGTTGTAGCCGGTGGCGCCGTTGTACGTGAACGACTGCACGGTGGTGGTGAAGCCGACCGCGTCCAGCTGGCCCTTCACGTAGTTGACCGACGCCAGGTACCCCGGCCGGCCGTGGGCCCGGTTGCCGCCGTTGGCCGTGGCGATGGACTGGAACTGGCTCAGGTGCGCCTTGACGTTCGCCAGCGGGATGTCGGGCGCGGCGAGGGCCGCCGGTGCGGCGACGGCGGGCGCCGGGGAGCGCTCCGGCATGGTGGGGGCG
>NZ_JBFAMU010000241.1:3059-7596 GCF_040656655.1 Micromonospora sp. NPDC049799 | reverse complement strand
TGCGGGTTCAATGGCGGCATCGGGTCGGGTCGGGTTTCCGCACCAGGTACTCGGCCGAGTTGGCCGGCGCCGACGCCCGCACTCCCCCGCACCGGTGGCGCGCTCCGGCGCTGGCCCGCCGGGTCGGCTCGGTCTTCCAGGACCCGGAGCACCAGTTCGTCACGAGCACCGTCTTCGACGAGCTGGCGCTGGGCCCCCGCCGCACCGGCCGCCCCGATCCCGAGGTACGGGCCACGGTGGACGGACTGTTGGACCGGCTGCGGCTGACGAAACTCGCGGGCGCCAACCCGTACACCCTCTCCGGCGGTGAGGCGCGGCGGTTGAGCGTGGCGACGGCCCTGGCCACCGCGCCCCGCCTGCTGGTCTGCGACGAACCCACCTTCGGCCAGGACCGGCGGACGTGGCTGGAGCTGGTCGACCTCCTCGCCGAGCTCCGCGACGCCGGACACGGCCTGGTCACCGTCACCCACGACGCGGAGTTCGTGGCCGCCCTGGCCGACCGGACGGTCCTGCTGGACCGCACTCCGGTCGACGCGCGGCCCGGGACGCGACCGTGATCGGGGGCTTCGAGCCGGTCGCCCGGCCGGACGCGCCGCTGGCCCGCCGCAACCCGGTCGCGAAGCTCGCGGCGGCTCTGGTCTTCTCGATCGTCCTCATCGCCACCCTTGACCCGGTGGCCCCGGCGATCGCCATCGCCGTGGAGCTGGCGGTGCTGCCGCTGTTCGGCGTGCACCCCCGGGTGCTGCTCCGACGGGCGTGGCCCCTGTTGCTCAGCGCCGCCGGGATCGTGGTGACGCTGGTGCTCTTCGCGGCCGATCGCTCCGGTCGGGTGCTGGTCGAGGCCGGGCCGGTGGTGGTGACCTCCGGGGTACTGCTCACCGCCCTCGGCCTGGTGCTGCGGGTGTTCGCCGTCGCGTTGCCGGGGGTGATCGTGTTCGCCACCACGGATCCGACCGACCTGGCCGACGCGCTGGTCCAGAACGCGAAGGCACCGGCCCGGTTCGCCATCGGGGCGCTGGCCGCGTTCCGGCTGGTGCCGCTGCTCGGCCACGAGTGGCAGATGATCGCCATGGCGCGCCGGGCGCGGGGCGTGGACGCCGGGCGGAATCCGGTGGCCCGGCTGCGGCTCTTCGCCTCGACGGGGTTCGCGCTGCTGGTCGGTGCGATCCGGCGGGGCACCCGGCTGGCGGTCGCGATGGACGCCCGGGGCTTCGACGCGGGAACCCCGCGAACGGTGGCCCGACGCCAACGTTTCGGCCCCGCCGACGCCGCACTGGTCGCCGGCGCGACGGCCCTGGCCCTCGCCGCCATCACGGCCAGCGTCCTCCTCGGCACCTTCCGTCCGCTGATCAGCTGAGCCGGGCCGGACGACGACGGCCTGCGGCGCGGCGGTGACCCCTGGTGACGACGCCGCCCCGGTGTGCCGTGGACCGCGATACGGTCGCAGCGGCAGGAGTGTCGACGGCGGAAGGTGGCGGGACGCATGGCGGAGCAGGCGACGGCGCAGATCGGCGTGACCGGGCTGGCGGTGATGGGCCGGAACCTGGCCCGCAACCTCGCCCGCAACGGCTTCACCGTGGCGGTGCACAACCGCTCGCCGGAACGGACCCGCAGCCTGGTCGCCGAGCACGGCGACGAGGGGACGTTCGTGCCGGCCGAGTCGATGAGGGACTTCGTCGCGGCGCTGGAGCGCCCTCGGGCGGTCATCGTGATGGTGAAGGCGGGCGGCCCCACCGACGCGGTCATCGACGAACTGGTGCCGCTGCTCGACTCCGGCGACATCATCGTGGACTGCGGCAACGCCCACTTCGCCGACACCCGCCGCCGGGAGGAGGCGCTGCGTGCCCAGGGGCTCCACTTCGTCGGCACCGGTGTGTCCGGCGGCGAGGAGGGCGCGCTGCTCGGGCCGAGCATCATGCCGGGCGGCTCCCCGGAGTCGTACCGCAAGCTCGGCCCGATCTTCGAGAAGATCGCCGCGCAGGTGGACGGCACCCCGTGCTGCCGGCACATCGGCCCGGACGGCGCCGGTCACTTCGTGAAGATGGTGCACAACGGCATCGAGTACGCCGACATGCAGCTCATCGCCGAGGCGTACGACCTGCTGCGGGTGGGCCTGTCGGCGGAGCCGGCGGAGATCGCCGAGATCTTCCGCGAGTGGAACTCCGGTGAGCTGGAGTCCTTCCTCATCGAGATCACCGCCGACGTCCTGGCGCACACCGACGCGTCCACCGGGCGGGCGTTCGTGGACGTGGTGCTCGACCAGGCCGAGCAGAAGGGCACCGGTCGCTGGACCGTGCAGAGCGCCCTGGACCTGGGCATCCCGATCACCGGCATTGCCGAGGCGACCTTCGCCCGCTCGCTGTCCGGGCACGCCGACCAGCGCGAGGCGGCCCGTGCCGCATTCGGGGACGCGGGCGAGAAGTGGCAGGTGAGCGACCGGGAAACCTTCGTCGAGGACGTGCGGCTCGCGCTGCTGGCCAGCAAGATCGTCGCGTACGCGCAGGGCTTCGACCAGATCCGCGCGGGCAGCCGGGAGTACGACTGGGACATCGACCTCGGCGGGACCGCCACCATCTGGCGGGGCGGCTGCATCATCCGGGCGCGTTTCCTGGACCGCATCCGGCAGGCGTACGACGAGAAGCCGGCGCTGCCGACCCTGCTGGTGGCGCCCTGGTTCGCCGACACGGTGCGCGACGGCGTGCCGAGCTGGCGGCGGGTGGTGGCCGAGGCCGCGCGCGCCGGGGTGCCCGCGCCGGCGTTCGCCTCGTCGCTGGCGTACTTCGACGCGTTGCGCGCGGAGCGCCTGCCGGCGGCGCTGATCCAGGGGCTGCGGGACAACTTCGGTGCGCACACGTACCACCGGGTCGACCGCGAGGGCACCTTCCACACCCTCTGGGCCGGCGACCGTTCGGAGAGCGAAGCCTGACCCACCCCACCGGCCCGCCGAGCGGCGCGTGGGCGTTGCGGGCTGCGCTCACTCGACGTGACGGTCGCCGACCGTTACGACGCGTCACAACCGCCCTCCGCCCCACGCCGCGTTCTCCCGCCTTTGCTCTGCACCCCAGGACGCACCACACCCCCGAACTGGGGATAGTTACATCCGCTCCTCGGCGTGGAGCACCGGATCAGGCTGCAGCGAGTAACTGGTGCACATCGGGGTGCAGAGCAAAGGCAGCGACGGACTCGGTCGAGCTCGTCGCCATTGTTACGAACGGTGACCAACGAGGGTGCGGCGTCCCCGCCCGACCCGTCCCCGCCCAGCCACCCCTCGCGATCTTGCACTTCAAGACGGGACAATTGGGGCCAAAAGCCACGAAACAGCGGCCGAAAGTGCAAGATCGCGGAGGACGGCGCGGGGCCCGGGGCGGGACCGCCCGGGGAATGATCAGGTGATCGTGGCGTGCATTTCCCAGACCAGGATCTCGGCCGGCTCGGTGGCGGTGACCCGGCGGCCACCGGTCATCGTCAGCCGGGCCGCGTCGCCGGTGCCGAGGCCCCCGCTGCCCTCCATGGTCACCGCTCCGATCGGCACGTACAGGTGGACGAACGGCGCGTCCGGGAGGGTGACCTCGTCACCGGGGCCGAGCCGGGCGGCGTGCAGGGTCGCGTACCGGTTGCGGATGCGGATCGCCGAGTCGGTGGCGTGCCGCTCCATCCCGGACGCCACCGGGACCAGACCGCCCCTGAGCAGCTGGTCCTCGATCTCCAACTGCTCGTAGCCGGGGTCGACACCCTCGGCGTCGGGCAGGACCCACATCTGCACGAAGTGGACCGGGTCGCTGTGCGGGTCCCGCCCGTCCATCCGCCAGGAGTCGTTCTTCTCCGAGTGCAGGATGCCGGTGCCGGCGCTCATCCGCTGCGCCAGCCCCGGGTAGATCACTCCGGAGTGGCCGGTGGAGTCCTGGTGCACCAGGGACCCGCGCAGCACCCAGGTGACGATCTCCATGTCCTGGTGGGGGTGGGTCTCGAAGCCGGCGCCCGGCCGGACCACGTCGTCGTTGTTCACCAGCAGCAGGCCGTGGTGGGTGTTCGCCGGGTCGTAGTGCCGGGAGAACGAGAAGGAGTGCTTCGAGTCGAGCCAGGAGATCGACGTGGTGAAACGCTGGTCGGCCCGGCGGATGTCGACGGCCGGGGCCGGCGCGCTCACCACGCCCGCTGCCCGGTCTCGGTGGGCGCCCAGGTCAGGGCCGGTTCGCCGGTGGCCAGCTCGGCGATCTCACCGGAACGCAGCGCCGGCGTGTGACCGAACTCCTGGCAGTGCTGCTCGGCGATCTCGGCGCAGATCTCGGCGACCTGCTCGCAGATCGGATCCCCCAGATCCGCCGCGTTCAGCGCCATGATCATCTTGTACCGCAGGTCCCGCATCCCCGACCCCCCACCGTCACACGTCCCGGCTCCCGATCCTAGGTGCCGGCGGGCCGGCAGGAGCCCGGATGTGCGTCGACGCCGCCCCCGGGGGGGGGGGGGGGCGGCGGCGCCGCGGGGCGGGTCAGAAAAAGGGGCGGCCCGGGGGCATAGGCGGGCGCCGCAAGTGCGC
>NZ_JBFAMU010000241.1:0-3049 GCF_040656655.1 Micromonospora sp. NPDC049799 | reverse complement strand
GTTGTGTTAGGTGGGGCCCGGCCCGTGGTTCACCCCCGCCCGCCTGCCCCCGTTTTGGGCGCCCCCCCCCCCCCGGGGGGGGGGGGGGGCGGGCGCCCCCGCGAGCCGGATCAGAAGAAGCGGCGACGCTTGGCCTTCTGCGGGCGCAGCATGTCCGCGCCCTTGGTGAGCAGGCGGCTGAGCCCGGAGGGGCCACGGCGGGCCTCCAGCGTGTGGCTGAGCCGGCGCGCACCGGCCGCCGCCACGGGCACGGCGATCGCCATCACCGCCCACTGGGCAATACGCTTCTGGATCATGTGGGTTCACCTCCGTCAGTGGCTGCTGACCGTAGTGGTACCCAGACCCACGGGGTGGTAAGCGTCAGGTGGTGGGGGCAACCGGGTTCGGCAGGGCCCCGCCGAACCGGCGGTCACGCTGCGCGTACAGCTCACAGGCGTACCAGAGGTGGCGGCGGTCGAAGTCCGGCCAGAGGGTGTCGAGGAACACCAGCTCGGCGTACGCGGTCTGCCACAGCAGGAAGTTGGAGATCCGCTCCTCGCCGGAGGGACGCAGGAACAGGTCCACCTCGGGGATCTCCGGGTGGTACAGGTACTTCGCGACCGTCTTCTCGGTCACCTTCCCCGGATCCAGCTTCCCGGCCGCCACGTCCCGGGCGATCGCCGCCGCCGCGTCGCCGATCTCGGCCTGCCCGCCGTAGTTGACGCAGAACTGGAGGGTGAGTGTCGAGTTGTCCCGCGACATCTCCTCGGCGGTCTGCAGCTCCGAGATGACGCTCTTCCACAGGCGACCGGACCGACCCGACCAGACCACCCGGACGCCCAGGTCGACGAGCTGGTCGCGGCGACGCCGGATCACGTCCCGGTTGAAGCCCATCAGGAAACGGACCTCCTCCGGCGAGCGCCGCCAGTTCTCCGTCGAGAAGGCGTACGCCGACAGGTAGGGGATGCCCAGCTCGATAGCACCCTCGATGGTGTCGAAGAGGCTGTACTCACCCTGCTCGTGGCCCTTGGTGCGGGGCAGGCCGCGCTCCTTGGCCCACCGGCCGTTGCCGTCCATGACGATCGCGACGTGCTTCGGCACGGCCCCGGCGGGCAACGCCGGCGGGCGCGCCCCCGACGGGTGGGGTGTCGGCGGCACCGGCTCGCGCCGGCCGGCCCTCATCGATCGGATCACTCGGTCATCTCCCTGCTTGCACCGTCCCCACCGGCCCCCGCAGCCGACGGGAAGGGACCCCCGCCGCCCGCGCCGTCGACCGACGGCGGGACCGCGCCGGCCGTCGGGACACCCCGGTCGACCAGCGGCAGCGAGCGTAGCGCGCGCTCCAGGTGCCATTGCAGGTGCGCCGCGACGAGGCCGCTGCACTCCCGGCGTACGCCGGTCTCGGCCGCGTCGGCGACCACCCAGTCACCCATGGTCAGCGCGGACATCAGGTCGATGGTGGCCGGGGCGGGATGGGCCGCGCCCGGCGGCCGGCAGTCCGGGCAGACGGCGCCGCCGGCCGGGACGGAGAAGGCCCGGTGGTGGCCGGGCGTGCCGCAGACCGCGCAGGCGGTCAGCGCCGGCGCCCAACCGGCCAGCGCCATCCCGCGCAGCAGGTACGCGTCGAGCACCAGCGTGGTGGCGTGCTCGCCCCGCGCGAGGGCCTTGATCGCGCCGAGGGTGAGCTGGAACAACCGCAGCGACGGCTCCCGCTCGACGGGGGTGAGGCGTTCCGCGGTCTCGGCGATCGCGCTGGCCGCGGTGTAGCGCGGGTAGTCGCCGAGGAACCGCTTGCCGTACAGGTCGATCCCCTCGACCTGGCTGACCGTGTGCAGGGAGCTGCCGTGGTTGCCCTTCGGATCCCCGGCGAGCTGGAGGTCGACGTGGCCGAACGGCTCCAGCCGGGCCCCGAAGCGGGAGGTGGTGCGCCGTACGCCCCGGGCGACCGCGCGGAGCCGGCCGTGCCGTCGGGTGAGCAGCGTGATGATCCGGTCGGACTCGCCGAGCTTCTGCACGCGCAGGACCACCGCGTCGTCGCGGTAGAGCTGTCGGCGGTACCCGGCCATCGGGTCATTCTCCCTCGGGGTGGGAAATCAGGGTCGGCTCGGGGTGGACGCGCGGACCGACCCCGATGTGCGGCGTCGACAAGCGGCCGTAGCGTCCTGGCCATGGCACTGCACCGGACCGTCACCGCGCTCGGCGCGGCCACCGCCCTGATCCTCCTCGCCGGGTGCGACAACCTCTCCTTCCGGCGACTCGACTTCGACACCTCCGAGGCGGTCCGGATCACCTCGATCCGGGTGGAGCCCGGCGCGGGCGACGTCGTGGTGCGCGCCACCGGTCAGCCGAACGAGGTACGGATCAAGCGGGTGGTCCGCTACCAGGGCGGTGAGCCCGACACGACGTACGAGATCATCGGGTCCGAGCTGGTGCTGGACACCGAGTGCGGCTCCGGGTGCACCGTCTCCTACGAGGTGACCACCCCGCCCGGGGTGAGCGTGCGGGGTGAGACCGGCTCCGGGGACGTCGACCTGAGCAAGGTCGGCGAGGTGCAGTTCGAGCTCGGCTCCGGCGACGTGCGGATCGCCGGGGCGACCGGCCCGGTCCGCGCCGAGACCGGTTCCGGCTCGATCGAGGTCGACGACGTCGCCACCCCGGTCACCCTGCGGGCGTCCTCCGGCGACATCACCGCCCGGCGCCTGCGGGGCGCGGTGGACGCCGAGGCCAGCTCGGGGAGCGTCAGCGTCGAGCTGACCGCGGTGGCCTCGGTCCGGGCGCACGCCCGCAGCGGGGACGTCGAACTGACCGTGCCGGCCGGCAGTTACCAGGTCCGCTCGGAGGCCGAAGCGGGCCGTGCGGAGCTGGGCGTACCCCACACGGCCGGCGCCACCGCGGTGCTCGACGTCGCCACGGGCAGCGGCGACATCGCGGTCATCCAGCGCTGATCTCGACGGTCTCCAGTTCGGGCGCGCTCCGCTGCCTCGGCACCCCGGCCCGGCCGACGCCCGGCCGGGCTCCTCCGTCGCCAACGCCGAGCGGATCAAGCGGGTGGCGGAGCGCATCGTCGCCG
>NZ_JBFAMU010000240.1:0-7627 GCF_040656655.1 Micromonospora sp. NPDC049799 | reverse complement strand
CGGGTGAGCTGGCCGGCCGCGTCGAAGGTGGTCTTCATCTCCTCCTCGGCCAGCGGGCGGCGGTGCGCGCACCTGCCCGACGGTTCACGCCGACACCGGCTCGGTGACGACCGGGGTCAGCGCGGCGAGCTGCGGGCCGATCCGGTCGGCGTCGCCCAGCACGACGGTGACCGCCCGGGCCGGCGCCAGGTAGCGGGCCCCCGCCTCGGCGACGTCGACGGCGGTCGCCCTGGCCAGCCGTGCGGCGTGTTCGGCGAGGAAGTCCAGACGCAGGCCGTTGCCGGCGTACGCGCTGGTCAGCGAGGCGAGACCGGCCTGGGTGGACATGCCGAGCTGAAGGGTGCCGAGGGCGTACTGGCGGGCCTGCTCCAGCTCGTCCTCCCTGGGCGGGAGCGAGGCAAGCCGGCCCAGCTCGTACGTGGTCTCCAGCAGCGCCGGGCCGGTGACCTCGGTGGCCACCTCGGCGGCGGCGACCAGTACCGAGCCCGCCACCGAGTGCTCGACCAGGGAGTGCGGCCCGTACGTGTAGCCCTTGTCCTCGCGGATGTTCTCCACCCAGCGGGAGGAGAAGTAGCCGCCGAAGATCAGGTTGGCCAGTTGCAGGGCGGCGTGGTCCGGGTGCGTACGCGGCACCGCGGGCAGCGCCACCCGCAGCGACGACTGGACCGACCCGGGCCGGTCCACCAGCAGCAGCGGGCCCGGCTCCAGCGGCGGCGCGGGCGGCAGGTCGGCGGTGTGCCCGGCGCCGTTCCAGCCGGACAGGGCCTTCTCGGCCGCGTCCAACGCCCGTTCCGGCTGCACGTCACCCACCAGCACCAGCACCGCGTCGGCGGGGTGCACCCGCTGGGCGTGCAGCGTGCGCAGCACGCCCGGCCGGACCGCCCGGATCGCCTCGGGCTCCGGGGTCTGCACCGCGTACGGGTGCTTGCCGTAGATCCGCTTGAGCAGCGCGGTGCGGGCCAGGTGCGCCGGCTGGCTCCGCGCCACCTGGATGCGGTCGACCAGCCGGTCCCGCTCGGTGGCCACGTCGTCGGCCGGGTACGTCGCGCCGGTCAGCACCTCGCCGAGGATCTCCAGCATCCGGTCCAGCCCGGTGACCAGACCGGCGCCGGAGAGCATCAGCCGGTCCGGGTCGATGCCGGCGGACAGCCCGCCGCCGACCTTCTGCAACTCGGCCGCGATCTGCACGGCGGTCATCGACTCCGTGCCGGAGAGCAGGGTCTGTGCGAGCATCGCGCCCCGGGCCAGCGGGGCCCGACCGAACGGCATCCACAGCCGCAGCTCGACCAGGGGTACCGCCGGCCGGCGTACGGCGATCACGGTGAGGCCGTTGCCGAGCGTGCGCTCGGCCTGCTTCGGCAGCTTGAGCCTGCGGGTGGGACCGAGCGGCGGCAGCGTGCGCGGCGCGGTCGGGACGGTTGCCGTCATCGAGCCCCCTTTCGTTCGCGACTTCCCGCTCACCGGCCACCTCCGGGAATGACCTCGATGGACGCGCGGCACTCCGGCCGCAGGGTGGCGGCGGCGGCGCGTACCTGCTCGTCGGTGACCTCACCGACGAGCCGGGGCAGCTCGTTGAGCAGGCCCGGCTCGCCGCGCTGCTGCTCCAGGACGGCCATCCGCAGGGCCCGGCCGAGCACCGCGTCGGTGTCCCGCAGCAGGTGGGTCGCCATCCGGGCCTGGGTGCGGGCGAGTTCGCCCTCGGTGGGGCCGTCGGTGGCGAGCCGGTCCAACTCCTCGTCCATCGTGCGCAGCACCTTGTCGACGTCGCCGCCCGGGGGCAGGTGCGCCTGGAGCAGCAGGGCCGTGGGGTCCCGCACCTCGAACGGGTCGCCCATGAAGCCCAGGTACCCGCCCAGGCTGGTCACCGACCGGTCCCGCTGCACCAGCCGCTCGACCAGGCGGGACGCGTCGCCGTCGGTCAGCACCTCGGCGAGCACCACGTAGGGCAGGTAGCCGGCGAAGTCGGTGACCGGGTCGGGCACCCGCCAGGCCGAGGCGATCGCCGGCAGCGGGGCCAGCCGGTCGGTGTACGACGTGCGCCGTTCGGCGGCCAGGTCCGGCTCGGCGAAGCTCGGCCGCTCCGGTGCCGGCCGGGCCGGCACGTCGGAGAAGTGCCGCTCGACCAGGGCGGTCGCCTCGGCGACGTCGACGTCCCCGCTCACCGCGAGGACGGCGTTGCCGCTGGCGTAGTAGCGCCGGAAGAAGTCGGCGGCGTCGGCGACGGTGGCCGACTCCAGGTCGTCGAAGGAGCCGTAACCGTCGTGCGCGTTGGGGAACGTGTCGAACATGACCGGCGGAAGGGTCAGCCACGGGAACCCGCCGTACGGCCGGTTCAGCACGTTGACCCGGATCTCCTCCTTGACCACGTCGACCTGGTTGCGCAGGTTCTCCTCGGTCAGCCGGGGCCCGCGCATGCGATCCGCCTCGAGGAACAGCGCGCGCTCCAGGGCGTTGCTCGGCAGGGTCTCGAAGTAGTCGGTGTAGTCGAGGTGGGTGGACCCGTTGAAGGTGCCCCCGGCGCCCTGTACGTGCCGGAAGTGGGCCAGCTTCTCCAGGTTCTCCGAGCCCTGGAACATGAGGTGCTCGAAGAGGTGGGCGAACCCGGTGCGTCCCTCCGGCTCGGAGCGGATGCCGACGTCGTAGACGACCGCCACCCCGATGACCGGGGCACTCCGGTCGGGCGTGAGGACCACCCGCAGGCCGTTGTCGAGGGTGAACCGCTCGACCGGATACTTCGTGGCTGGGATCTTGGCTCTCCGCGTCGGCACGGGATCGACCCTAGCGCGTCGGCACCTCCCGTACCCCTACCTCCCGCCACCCGTCGCGGGCCGCCGCCCGAGGGTCGGGGCGCCGCCAACGCTGGGATCGATTGTCCCGCCATGCGGACGAGTCTTGACCGCGGCCGGACCCTGACCCAGTCTTCCTATCAACTAAGTAGGAATACTGCGGATTGGATGGGCGATGAGACGCTCCCCCCTGCCTCGGCTGGCCTCTCTGGCCGCCGTCGCCGTCGTCGGCGTGGCGGCCCTGGGCACCGCCGCCGCCTGCGGCGACGACAGCGAGAGCGCGGGCGGCGGGTCCGGCCCGGTCACCCTGCGCCTCGGTTACTTCCCCAACATCACGCACGCCCCCGCCGTGGTCGGCGTCGAGAAGGGCATCTTCGCCGAGAAGCTGGGTGTCGACGTCAGGCTGGAGACGACCACCTTCAACGCCGGCCCCTCGGCGATCGAGGCCGTCTTCTCCGGCGCGCTCGACGCGACGTACATCGGTCCGAACCCGACCATCAACGCGCACTCCAAGTCGAAGGGCCAGGCCGTCCGGGTCGTCTCCGGCGCCGCGTCCGGCGGCGTCGCCCTGGTGGTCAAGCCCGAGATCACCTCGTGGGAGCAGCTGCGCGGCAAGAAGATCGCCACGCCGCAGCTCGGCAACACCCAGGACGTGGCCATCCGCTACTGGCTCAAGGAGAAGGGCCTCAAGACCACCAAGGAGGGCGGCGGCGACGTCCAGATCGTCCCGCAGGAGAACTCCCAGACGGTGGAGACCTTCACCACCGGCGCCATCGACGGCGCCTGGGTGCCGGAGCCGTTCGTCTCCCGGCTGGTCAACGCCGGCGGCAAGGTGCTCGTCGACGAGCGGGACCTCTGGCCGGACAAGAAGTTCGTCATCACCAACCTGATCGTGAGCACGACGTTCCTGAAGGAGCACCCGGACGTCGTGCAGAAGCTGGTCGAGGGCCAGGTCGCGGCGAACGAGTTCGTCAACGCCAAGCCGGACGAGGCGCACCAGGCCATCGCCGACCACATCGGCAAGATCACCGGCAAGCCGCTGGACCTCAAGCTGATCAAGCAGGCGTGGCCGACGCTGGAGTTCACCAACGACCCGATCGCCTCCTCGCTCAAGGCCGGCCTCGACCACGCCGTGGCCGTCGAGCTGACCCAGCCGGTGGACCTGGGCGGCCTCTACGACCTGAGCCACCTCAACAAGGCCCTGAAGAACCAGGGCAAGCCCGAGGTCGTCCAACCATGACGTCGACCACGACGACGCCGCGCAGCGCGACCGCTCCGGTCGCGCTGCACGGCGTGACCAAGGTGTACGGGCACGGGGCGAACGCCGTCCTCGCCCTAGACGGGGTCTCCCTCGACGTCGCGCCGGGCGAGTTCGTCTGCCTCGTCGGCGCGTCCGGCTGCGGCAAGAGCACCCTGCTGAACCTCGTCGCCGGGCTGGACCGGCCGAGCGGCGGACGGATCGACCTGCCCGACGGCGTCAACCCGGGGCTGATGTTCCAGGAGCCGGCGCTCTTCCCGTGGCAGACCGTCGAGGGCAACGTCGAGGTGCCGCTGAAGCTGCGCGGCCTGCCCCGGGCGGCACGGCGGGAGAGGGTCGCCGAGTTGCTGCGTACGGTGCACCTCGCCGACTTCGGCCGCAAGCGTCCGCACGAACTGTCCGGCGGTATGCGGCAGCGCGTCGCGCTCGCCCGGACCCTCGCGCTGGACACCCCGGTGCTGCTGATGGACGAGCCGTTCGGCGCCCTCGACGCGATGACGCGCGACATCCTGCACGACGAGTTGGAACGGATCTGGACCGAGCGAAAGCTCACCGTGCTCTTCGTGACGCACAACGTCCGGGAGGCCGCCCGGCTGGCCGACCGGATCATCCTGCTCTCCAGCCGGCCCGGTCGGATCATCTACTCCACCCGGGTCGACGTGCCCCGGCCGCGCCGCATCGACTCCCCGGAGGTCTCCGCGATCGCCGCCGAGGTCACCGACCGGCTCCGTACGGAGGTGGGCCGCCATGGCCAGTGACACCCTCACGACCGCCCAGCGCAGCGACGCCGAGATCTCCGGGCTGGACGCGCTGGAGATCGCCGGACGGGACAAGGAGACCTCCCGTGCGGCACAACTCTGGGCCGCCACCTGGCCGAAGATCGCCGCGCTCGCGCTGGCCGTGGGCATCTGGCAGGTGGTGGCGTGGACCGGCTGGAAGGAACCCTGGGTCCTCCCGCCGCCGGGTCCGGTCCTCGCCGACCTCGGCGAGTACGTGCTGAGCGCGGCACTGTGGGACGGACTGGCCACCACCGGCCGGCGGGCGGCCCTCGGGTTCGCCGCCGCACTGGTGATCGGGCTGGCCCTCGGCCTCGCGGTGGCCCGGGTACGGGTGCTGCGCGCGGCCCTCGGCTCCATGATCACCGCGTTGCAGACGATGCCGTCGATCGCGTGGTTCCCGCTGGCGATCCTGCTCTTCGGGCTCACCGAGCAGGCCATCTTCTTCGTGGTGGTGCTGGGGGCGGCACCGTCGATCGCCAACGGCGTCATCTACGGCGTGGACTACGTACCGCCGCTGCTGCTGCGGGCCGGCCGCAATCTGGGCGCCCGCCGGTTGAACCTCTACCGGTACGTGATCGCGCCCGCCGCGCTGCCGGCGATCGTCGCCGGGCTCAAGCAGGGCTGGGCGTTCGCCTGGCGCAGCCTCATGGCGGGTGAGCTGCTGGTCGTCATCGCCACCCGCACGTCGATCGGCGCCCAGCTCACGTACGCGCGGGACTTCTCCGACGCGGAGCGGCTGATCGCCATCATGATCGTGATCCTGGTGGTCGGTCTCGTGGTGGACGCCGCCTTCGGTGCCGCGGACCGGGCCATCCGGCGGCGCTGGGGCGTGCTGGACCCGGCCGGTCAGTGACGTGTACGTCTCCGCGCGCAGCGACTACGCGCTCCGGGCCATGCTCGCCGTCGCCGCCGGCGGCGGCGAGCTGGTCAAGGCCGCGTCCCTGGCCGACGTCCAGGACATACCGCTGAGCTTCCTCCAGGGCATCCTGGTGGACCTGCGTCGGGCCGGCCTGCTGCTCAGTCACCGCGGCACCGAGGGCGGGTACGCACTGGCCCGCCCCGCCAACGAGATCACCGTCGGGGACGTGCTCCGCGCCGTCGGCGGTTCGCTGACGACGGTACGGGGGCTGCCCGCCGAACGGGCCGGCTACCAGGGGGTGGCCACCGGGCTGCAGGACGTCTGGCTCGCCGTGCACGGGGCCATCGCCCTCGTGGTGGACCGGACCACGCTCGCCGACCTGCTGCGGGTGCCGAATCTCCCGCCGGTGGACGACCCGCTGCCGAGCTGACCGGGTCAGCCCGCGGTGCTGTCCGTCGGCCCGGTCGGGCTGTGCAGTTCGACCGGGCCGGCCGGCGCGGCCCCGTCCGGTGCCGCGTGCCACGGCGTGAAGACCGCGACCAGCGCGAGCAGTACGCCCGCTGCCGCCAACGCCACCACCAGCAACAGTTCCCGCACCGCCCCCGAGCCGGTGTCAGCCGTCATGGTCACTCCTCCCGCGCCGGACGGTCCGCCCGGCTCGTCCCCCACCGGACAGCCTGGGCGACGTGACCGACGGGCACTGTCACGGATCGGACCGACGACCGCTGATTCCCGACTCAGCGGCGTCCCGCAGGCGGCGTGTCTCGCGACGAACCGAGCCGGTGGCAGCGTGCCAGGACGACGTGGCAGCGGAATACGGGATACGAGACGCACGAGCGTGATGTCTGTCAGACATTTTTATGTCTGACAGACATCACGCTCTTCGAACATGCCGTGACCCGCCGGGCGAACGGACCCGGTGCGGCGACGGCTTTCAGCGGCTGACGGTGGTCAGCGGGCCTGGGGACGTCGGGGCCGGCGCGAACGCCCTGCCGACGAGCGTCCCGACGGCCGGTGGGCGGCCCGGTTGCCGGCGGCGGATGCTGCCGGCGGGGGCGGGGCGATCGTCACCGGCACGCCCGAGGGCTCCTGTGCCCCGGTCACCAGGGTCAGCGCCTCGTCGCCGGGGCGTACCTGGGTGGCCCGGGCCCGGATGCCGGCCGCGGCCATCAGCCGGGAGACGTCCCGGCGCTGCTCGGGCAGGACCAGGGTGACCACCGTGCCGGACTCGCCGGCCCGGGCGGTGCGTCCACCCCGGTGCAGGTAGTCCTTCGCCTCGGTCGGCGGGTCCACGTTGACCACCATGTCGAGCCCGTCGACGTGGATGCCCCGGGCCGCCACGTCGGTGGCGACCAGCGCGGTCACCTGCCCGTTGCGGAACTGCTCCAGGATCCGCGTCCGCTGCGGCTGCGACTTGCCGCCGTGCAGTGCGGCGGCGCGTACACCCTTGGCGAGCAACTGGCGGGCGAGCCGGTCGGCGCGGTGCTTGGTGCCCATGAACATGATCGTGCGGCCCTCACGGGCGGCAATCCAGGTGAGCGCGGCCGGCTTGTCCGCCGCGTCGACGTGCAGCACGTGGTGGGTCATCGCGGTGACCGTGGCGGTGCCCGGGTCCACCGAGTGCGTCACCGGGTTGGTCAGGAAGCGACGGACCAGCTTGTCCACGCCGCCGTCCAGGGTGGCCGAGAACAGCATGGTCTGGCCGTTCGGTGCAACCTGCTCCAGCAACTTGGTGACCTGCGGCAGGAAGCCCATGTCGGCCATCTGGTCGGCCTCGTCGAGCACGGTGATCGCCACCTGGTCGAGGCGCGCGTCGCCGCGGTTGATCAGGTCGTGCAGCCGCCCCGGGGTGGCCACGACCACCTCGGCGCCGGCGCGCAGCTCGTCGGCCTGCCGGTTGAGCGAGAGGCCGCCGACCACGGTCGCGCAGCGCACGCCGACCGCC
>NZ_JBFAMU010000239.1:0-7748 GCF_040656655.1 Micromonospora sp. NPDC049799 | reverse complement strand
AGCCTTCCGTTACCCGCCGACACATCGACATCGTTGCCGGCGTGCGGTAAGACAGTATGGGGCGTTTCACACCACTGATAGCGTCCTGACGCCGCTCGGCCGTCACCGGGCTCGCCGACGCCGCCGACGAGCAGGTGGCCGCCGCCGACTCGCTCGACGAGCGGGTGCGGGCCGCGTACCGGGGGGCGCACCGGACGGTCGAGCAGGGGCTCTCCGACGGCCGGCTCCTCCGTGGCGAGGTGCTCGCCCGCTGGCAGGAGTTCGTCGGCACCGGCGAGTTGTTCCGGACGCTGGAGGCGCGCATCGGCCGCTTCCGGGACCGCGTCGTCGCCGCCGTGACCGGCCGGCCCGCCCCCGCCGCCGAGCTGCGCACGGCGATCGAGTCGCAGCTGGTGACCCTGCTGCGCGGGGTCTCCTCGGAGGCCGCGGAGAACGCGTACACCGGATGGAAGGCGCACCCCGCGGGTGCGGCACTGCTCGACCCCGACCTCGCCCACCCCTCCGCCGACCTGCCCGAGCGGGCCGAGCGGCTGGTCCGCGACTGGCAGCGCGGAGTCCTGGAGCTGGTCTCGGTCGAGGGGGGCGACAAGCGCTTCGTGGCCCGCACCGCCGCGTACGCGGTGAACGCCACCGGGCTGGCCGTGATGGTGGCGGTGTTCGCGTCGACCGCCTTCATCCCGACCGGGCTGGAGGTCGCCACCGGAGCCGGCACGACGGTCGCCGCGCAGGCCGTGCTCCAGGCGATCTTCGGCGACCAGGCCGTGCGTACGCTGGCCAACAAGGCCCGGACCGACCTGCTCGCCCGCGTGCGGACGCTGCTGGACGACGAGGCCGCGCGCTACCTGGAACGGACGGAGGCCGCGCGACCGGCCGCGGACGTCGCCGGGTCCCTGCGCCGCGCCGCCGACCAGGTCGAGCTGGCCCGGCACCGCAGCGGCTTCGCCGAGGCCGCCACGGCGGCCCGGACACCGCCCGCCGACGAGGAAGGGCTCCAGTGAGCAACATCGTCGGACGCATGCGCGAGGCGTTCCGCGGCGAGCAGCGGGTGGACGCGGATGCGCTGGTCGAGCGCCTTCAGGCGGTACGCCGGTTCCTCACCCTGGTCGACGGGCACCTGCCGGACACGCCGCTGGTGCCGGCGCACACCCTCGTCGAACGGGCCGGCACCCGGCTCGCGCTCTCCCGCGACCACACCGTGGTGGCGCTCGCCGGCGCGACCGGCAGTGGCAAGTCCAGCCTGTTCAACGCCCTCGCCCGGATGGAGCTGTCTCCGGTCGGGGTGCGCCGCCCCACCACCGGCGTCACCCACGCCTGCGTCTGGGGGCCGCTCGACGGCGGCAACCGGCTGCTCGACTGGGTCGGCGTGCTGCCCCGCCACAGGTTCGTCCGGGAGAGCGCGCTGGACGGCGACGACGAGTCGGCGATGCACGGCCTGATCCTGCTCGACCTGCCCGACTTCGACTCGGTGCAGCGGTCCCACCGGCTGGAGGTGGACCGTCTCCTCGGGCTCGTCGACCTGGTGGTCTGGGTGGTCGACCCGCAGAAGTACGCGGACCGCGTGATCCACACCAGCTACCTGCGCGAGTTCCACCGGCACCGGGACGTGACGCTGGTCGTGCTCAACCAGGCCGACCGGCTGCCCCCGCCCGAGCTGCCCCGGGTGCTGGCCGACCTGCGCCGGCTGCTCGACGCCGACGGGCTGGACGGCGTACCGCTGCTGGCCACCACCGCCGTCGACCCGGACGGCATGACCGGGCTCCGGGAGGCGCTGGAGCGTACGGTCGCCGAACGGCAGGCCGCCCTGCGGCGCCTGGCGGGCGACGTCGACAGCGTGGTGGCGGGCCTCGGTGACCTGGTGGGCAGCGCCGAGCCACCCACCCGACCGGACGACGCCACCGTCGCCGGGCTGCACCGGGCGCTGTCCGGAGCGGCGGGCGTACCGGCGGTCGGTGACGCGGTCGAGCGCGCGTACCGGCACCGCGGCGGTGCCGCCACCGGCTGGCCGCTGGTGCGGGGCTGGCGGCGACTCCGACCCGATCCCCTGCGCCGCCTGCACCTGCCGGGCCCTGCCGGCGACGCCGCCGATCCGGCGGAGAGCCTGGTCTCCGCGACCAGCGTGCCCGACCCGACCGCCGCGCAGCGCTCCGCGCTCGGGCTGGCCATCCGGGCGGTCGCCGACCGCGCCGGAGAGCCCCTGCCCGGGGCCTGGCCGGGCGCGGTCACCAGCGCCGCCCGCTCCCGCCTCGCCGACCTGCCGGACGCGCTGGACCGCGCGATCGCCGGCACCGACCTGGGAATGGACCACCGGCCGATCTGGTGGCGGCTCGTCGGCGCACTGCAGTGGCTGGTCACCCTCGCCGCGGTGGTCGGGCTCGGCTGGCTGGCCCTCGGGTACGCGCTGCGCGTCCTCGGGCTGCCCGACCTGGACAATCCGACCGTGGGCGTGGTGCCGCTGCCGACCCTGCTGCTGCTCGGCGGCCTGCTCGCCGGCCTGCTCGTGGCGGCGCTGACCCGGCCGGTCGTCCGCTGGGCGGCCCGCCGTGCCCGGCGGCGGGCGGAACGACGGCTCACCGCCGCGGTCGCCGACGTCGGCGAGGAGTACGTCCTGCGCCCGGTGCGGGAGGTGCTCGGCACCTACGCCGAGGCGCGGCTCGCCCTGCGGGACGCCGCACGCCGCTGACGCCGTACCGGGCGGCTGCGCTGTCCCGGGGGCGGCGGCGACGTAGGGTCGGTGGATGGGAACGCCTGAGACCCCGTACGACGCGGTGCTGCACGCCGCCCGGGACGTGGCCAAGCTCGACAACGCCCTGGACGCCGAGATGCTCGGCGCGGCGTTGCTCGGCAGCGTCTACGCCGTCGCCGAGACCGGGCGGGAGGTCGCCGTCCGGCAGTTCGTGGCGAACTTCCTCGCCGCCACCGCCCGCCGCCGCACCGCGTCGGCGACCACCATCCGCTCCGTCTTCGCCGCACTGGTGCCCGACGCCGTGGGCGCCGACCGGGTCCGTCCCGGCGCCACCGCACCAGCCTGGTCGGGCCAGCTCGGGCGGGTCCGTCTGACCGGCTGCTGGGCCTACGGCGACGTGTACGGCGACCAGACCTCCTACCTGGCGACCTTCGCGTACGACGACGTGGCCGGAGGGCCGGAGCACGCGCTGGTCGCCCTCGTCGACCACAACATCGGGATCACCAAGGACGTGTTCGTGGGCGGACCCGCCGCCCGGGTGATCGACCAGGTGCGGCAGATGTGCTCGGAGGACGACCTGACCTGGTTCCGCGAGGAGGAGCCGGCCCGGATGCGCACCGAGGTGGGTCGCCACCTCGCCGTCACCGACGATCTCAGCGAGCTTCCCGGCGAGGGCTCGCTGGCCACCGACCGGGCGTTGGTCGGGGCCCGGCTGGCCCTGCTGCCACCCGGCCGCACCGAGGCCGTGCGGGCGTACGAGCCGCTCACCGCCGCCGAACGTACGGACCTGGTCCGGCGCTTCCTCGCCGCCCCGGAGGCGGCCCGCTTCGGCCTGGACACCATCGACGGCGCCGAACTGGCCTCGCTGCACTTCTGCATCAGCCTGCTGCTGGACCACGCGGCGACCTTCACCGACCCCGACCCGATGCGGTGGAGCCCCACCGTCTCCGGCCTGTTCCTGCTCGACTGGGTGCACCGGCGGGCCGTACTGGACATGGACGACGCCGCCCTGCTGCCCCGGGTGCTGCGGGGCTGGGCCGCGTACGCCTCCCGCAAGCGGGGCCTGTCCGAGCAGGCCGCCGCGCAGACGGACGCCGCGATCGAGGAGATGGTGCCGGAGTTCGCCCGCCTCTACACCACCGGTGAGCGGCGCAGCCCCGCCACCGCCGCCGTCGCCCAACTGATGGCCGACGGCGTCGACCCGGACGACCCGGCGGCGCTGGACGCATGGATCGAGGCGAACCGCCACCGCCTGGCCGACGACGGCGCCTGACGCTCGCCGCCAAGCGTCAGGAAGGGCCCCTTGCTCTGCCGGAGGTGTTAAGCGGGGGCCCTTCCTTACGCCTCCACGAGGGTGAGACGGCGCGGGGCGACGGAGACGGTGAGCCGTTGGCCCCAGGCCGGGGTGAGACGGTCGGACTCCAGGCCGTCGGCGAAGACCACCAGTCCGTCGGACTCGGCGGTGAGTTCCAGGTGGTCGTCCCGGTCCAGGCGGCCGGCGGTCAGCTCGACCCCGGTCACCGGGGAGGGCCACGCCTCCCGGACGAACCAGCACAGCGCCTCCTCCTCCGGGGCGGGCGGTCGCGGCGCGCCCGGACGGTCGCGTGCGATGGACGCGCACCAGCCGGTCGCCCCCGTACCGCTGCCGACGACCACCCCGGAGGAGGAGTGCCGTTCCCGCCGCGCCCGCCCCCCGACGGGCGCGGTGAGCTGGTAGCGGGCGGACTGGTGGGAGACGTGCCCGACGTACACCTCGTTGAGGCCGACCAGCTCCTGGCCGTCGTCGAGCACGGCCCGGACCATCGTGCGGGCCCGGGTCGACGCCGCGCCCGCGACGACCGCCGGCAGCAGACCGGCGAGCGCCGGGGCGGCGAAGCGGACCAGCACGCCGGCGTTGCGTCCGGGCTCCGGGTCGACGCCGACGACCGGCTGGCCGGTCAGGTACTTCGCGACGTTCGCGACCAGGCCGTCCGGCCCGACGGCGACCACGACGTCCTCCGGTCCGAAGAGGAACCGGGGCAGGTCGGCCCGGTCGACCGCGCCCCGCCGCCAGTCGGCCGGGACGGCCCCGGCGACCGTGGTCAGCGCGGCGTGCAGGGCCTCGTGCCGGGCCACGACCTCGTCGAGGTCGCGTCCGCGCTCCCGCAGGTACCACGCGGCCGCCGCCCGGGTGCCGTGCCGGCCCAGCAGCTCGTCCAGCTCGCTGCGCCGGCTCACCACCACGACCCGCGGGGGCAGGGTGCTCATCGCGCCGGAACCAGCCGGGCGAGCAGGTCGCTCACCAGGTCGGGGGTGACGGTGACCTGGCCGATCTGCGGCAACTGCCCGGCCAGCTCCCGGACGGTGAGGGCGCGCAGCACCTCGGGCGGCAGCTCGGCGTACGCGGCCAGCTTCGCCGCCTCCGCCTCGGCCTCCGCGTGCCCGACCGTCCGTACCCGGTCGGCGGTCGCGCCGGCGAGGACACGTTCCTTCTCGGCCTCGGCGCCGGCCAGCACCCGGGCCCGTTCGGCGGCGGCGGCATTGGCGACCTTCTCCCGTTCGGCCTTGCCCTGGGCGGTGGCGAGTTCGGCGGCGGCGTCCAGCTCCGCCCGGCGGCGGGAGTTCGCGCCGTGCTGCTCGACGAGCTGCTGCTCCCGCCGGGCCAGTTCGATCTTGTTCTGGAGTTCGTTCTCGGCGATGGACCGCTCCTGCTCGACGGCCTGGGCCCGGCGGGCGTACGTGGCGCGGTCGGCCTGGACCTGGACCGCCTCCCGGGTGGGCGTCTGCAGGGCACGCTCCAGCTCCGGCTCGGGGCGGACGGCGACGACCCGCGCGCTGACCACCGCGACCCCGATGTCGGCGAGCCGCGCCTCGGCGGCCAGGGCGGTGGAGACCGCCTCCCGGACCGGCGCGACGGTGGTCAGCGCCTCGGCGAGCGGCACCCGGGCGAGCAGGTCGAGCGCGGGTTGCTGGGCCAGCTCGGCGAGGAGGGTGGCGACCTGGTCGAGCGGGCGGGAGCGGGCCCTGCCGGTGCGCGGGTCGACGGAGAAGTCGAGGCGGGCGGCGGCCAGGGCCGGGTCGGCCACCCGGTAGGTGACCGTGGCCTGCACGGTGATGTCGGCGAAGTCGCCGGTGCGGGCGTGGAAGAGCAGCGGCAGCTCCCGGTCGTCCACCGGCACCTCGCTGAGGACGGCGTGCAGCGGCCGGTACCAGAAGGACTGGCCGGTCCCCTCCCGCCGTACCCGCCCGCCCACGTGCAACCGCACCCAGCTGGTCGGCGTCCCGCGCAGGTGGCGCAGGAAGAGTCGTCTGGTCACGTCAGCCATGTCGTTCCTCCCCTTTGTCGTCGCAGTGACGATAAACCCTCTGCTAGATTCTCGTCAAGGTGGTGATAAAGAGATGGCCGAATACCCGCCCTTCGCGGTGACCGTCGACCTGGTGGTGCTGACCGTCCGGGCGTCGGATCTGAGCGTCCTGCTCGTACGGCGTGGCGTCCCCCCGTACGAGGGACGGTGGGCGTTGCCCGGCGGCTTCGTCGGCATCGACGAGGACCTGCCCGACGCCGCCGTCCGCGAGCTGACCGAGGAGACCGGGCTCGCCGAGCCGGCCGGTCACCTGGAGCAGCTCGGCACGTACGGCCGACCGGGCCGGGACCCACGCGGCCGGGTGGTGACCGTGGCCTGGCTGGCGCTGCTACCGGACCTGCGCGCCCCCGTCGCCGGCACCGACGCCGCGTCCGCGGACTGGCTGCCGGTCTCCCGGCTCACCCCCGGCCAGCTCGCCTTCGACCACGACGGGATCCTCGCGGACGGGGTGGAGCGGGCCCGCGCCAAGCTGGAGTACACGCCGCTTGCCGCCGCCTTCTGCCCGCCGGAGTTCACCGTGGCGCAGCTCCGGGCGGTCTACGAGACGGTCTGGGGCACGCGACTCGACCCGCGCAACTTCCACCGCAAGGTGACCGGCACAGCCGGATTCGTCGAGCCGGTCGGGCGGTCCACCGAGGGCGATCGGGGACGACCCGCGCAGCTCTTCCGGCGCGGCCCGGCACCCCTGCTGCACCCCCCGATGCTCCGCCCCGACCGCTGACGAGGCCGACCGACCGTCAGTGGAGGCCGACGAAGACCACCGCCGCCACCAGGGCACCGAGCGCGCCGCCGGCGAGGACCTGCGGCACGGTGTGGTCGCGCAGGCGTACGCGGGACCAGCCGACCAGGGCGAGCAGCGGCGCGGTCGCCGCCAGGAGCGGCCCGAACGTCACGACCAGGACCACCACCGATCCGGCGGCGACCGCGGTGTGGATCGACATCTTCCACCAGTGGCTCACCGCCACGGCGACGATCAGGCCGACCGCTCCGGCCGCCGCCAGCGCCAGCACCGGACGGGGTGCGTCGAGCGCCGCGAGCAGGGCCGTACCGGCGGCCACCGAGCAGAGGCCGACCAGCAGCGGAACCCGCCGCTGCTCGCGCAGGCCGACGTGGTGGTCGGTGAGGCGACCGCGTCGCACGCCGCCGAGGATGTACGCGAACGGGATCCCGCTGACGAAGAGCGTGGCGAGCAGCCCCCAGGCGAGGCCGTCCACGCTGCCCCGGGCGCTGTGCCACCCCACGGCGACCGTGAGGACCGAGACCAGGACGGCGGGCGCGGTCAGCTCGGTGACCAGACGGGCCAGCCGCAAGGCCGGCCCGCGTGGCGGTGCGGTCGCCGCGGGCGCCCGGTCACCCGGGCCCGTACCGTCCGCTCCGCTCAGCGCCCCACCCCTGCTCCGCCCCGGACCACCGTCCGGGGCCGCTCGTCACCGTCCACCCGCTCTCACCTCGGGCCGACCGCCACCGTACCGGCCGATGCCGACGCGGTCGGGCCGATCGAGGTGGTGATCGGTGTGGGGGTCGGCTCGGGAGGCGTCCCGGTCACGGTCGGCGCCGCCGTCGGGGTCGGATGCGACGGTGGCGCGGTCGCGGTGGGACCGGCGGTCGGCGCCGGGTCCGACGGCGGCAGAGGGAGGGGGCTGGTCGGCGCCACCGACACCGTCGGTCCGGCGGTCGGCGAGGGCGTCGGCGTGGGAGAACGGAAGAGCGGCGGGGAGGGA
>NZ_JBFAMU010000238.1:0-7751 GCF_040656655.1 Micromonospora sp. NPDC049799 | reverse complement strand
AGCGCGGCGGTGGTCTCGGCGAGAGCGGCCGCCAGCTCCGCCTCCGCCTCCGCCGCCCCGGGCAGCATGCGGGAGGCCGCGGGGGCGTCCGCGGGCAGCGGGTAGAACCGCCACAGCACGGTCTCGAAGGCGTCCCCGGAGCCGGAGACGTGGGTGCGGACCTCGGGGATCAGGCCGAGACCGCCGGCGACCACGGCCTCACCGGCGAGCAGCGCCGCGCCGGCGAAGTCACCGGGGCCGGGCAGCCCACGGGGATCGCCCGGTGCGGGCAGCACCAGGCGGATCTCGTCGGGCGAGAGTCGGGCCAGGGTGGGCAGCGCCTGCGGCAGCGGTACGTCGGTCCAGGTGCCGGGCGCGTCGGCGACCAGGTGCTCCTCGTCGCCGGCGATGGCGTCGGCGACCTCGTCGAAGGGCACCAACCCGGCGCGCCACGCGCGCACCCAGGCAACGAACCGGCTCGACCGGCGCGGCGCGATCGTCGCCGCGCCCGCTGCGGGGGTGGACATGCCGAAAGGGTACGTGGTCACCGCCGCCCCTGTCTCGACTGCCGCTCCGTCGGCGTCGCCTGCCCGTTTCGCCCCCGTGCGTCCTCCGAGGACCGGTCACCGGTCGATGTCCGGGCCGGCCGGTGACGCCGGCGCCGGTCCTCGGCGTGGCGCTGGGTGCGGCGCGACGAGGACGGGGTTAGCGTGATCGACATGGCGGGGCGATACGCGGACGACGTGCTGGCGGGCAACTGGCCGCGACGGAAGGTCACCCCGGAGGTGGACGCCGAGCCGGACCTGGTGGTCGAGGACGCCGACTCGGGGTTCTGCGGCGCCGTGGTCGGGTTCGAGTCCGGTGCGGTGGTGCTGGAGGACCGGCACGGGCGGCGGCGCAACTTCCCGCTGCTGCCGGCGGCGTTCCTGCTCGACGGGCAGCCGGTCACCCTGCGCCGCCCGCCCCGCGCCCAGGTCCCCGCCGCCCGCCGGCGTACGGCCTCCGGCTCGATCGCGGTGGATGGCGTCCGCGCCCAGGTGGCGAAGGCCAGCCGGATCTGGGTCGAGGGCGTCCACGACGCCGCGCTGGTCGAGCGCATCTGGGGCGACGACCTGCGCATCGAGGGCGTGGTGGTGGAGCCGCTGGACGGCATCGACGCCCTCGACGCGGAGGTACGCGACTTCGCGCCCGGCCCGACGCGGCGGCTCGGCGTGCTCGTCGACCACCTGGTGCCCGGTTCGAAGGAGAGCCGGATCGTGGCGCGGGTGACCTCAGCGCACGTGCTGGTCACCGGGCATCCGTACGTCGACGTGTGGCAGGCGGTGAAACCGGCGGCGCTGGGCATCCCGGCGTGGCCGGTGGTGCCGCCGGGCCGGCCGTGGAAGGAGGGGGTGTGCGCCGCGCTCGGCGTCGCCGCGCCCGCCGACATGTGGCGGCACATCCTGTCCCGGGTCGACAGCTTCGCCGACGTGGAGACCCCGCTGATCAACGCGATGGAACGCCTGATCGACTTCGTCACCGAACCGCAGGGCTGACGCCGCCGTACGGTCAGGGTTCCTGGTCGGGGGTGCGGGTGAACACGAACGTCGCGATGTCCAGCGCGACCACCGTGCCGGCCGGGTCGCGCAGCACCGTGAGGATCTCCCCGTTCTCCGGGCCGGAACGACCGCGCCAGCGGTCCGGCCCGTTCGGGACGAAACGGCTCTCCCGCTCGCCCCGCACGTGCGCCACCAGTTCGCCGGTGGCCCGGTCCCATGCCAGGTCGAGGGGCGCCCCCATCCACCACCACCGGCCGGTCAGGTCAGCCAGGTCGGCGGGCGGCGGCGCGCTCGTCGGCCGCCACGGCGTGACCGCCGTCGGCTCGGTGTCCAGCACCATGGTCAGCGCCTCCCGGCCCAGTCCGCCGATGTGACCGACCCGGAAGCCGTACGCGTTCGCGAAGGCGACCGTCGCGGTGCGCGAGGGCCGGTGCACGGCCAGGGCGGCGACGTAGCCGGGCATCGAGCCGCCGTGGCCGACGTACACCCGCTCGCCCTCCCGGTAGAGCTCCAGCCCCAGGCCGTGCCCGCCGGTCCACGTGTCCAGGTCGCTGATGACCACCGGGGCGCACATCTCGGTCAGCGTCTCCGCCGCCAGCACCTGCGGGTCGGGTTCGGCGAGGAAGGCCGCCCAGCGGCCCAGGTCCTCGATCGTCGACCACAGCTGCCCGGCCGGGGCCATCGCCCCGGTGTCGGTCCGGGGCTCCTCCCGCAGCGTCTCGTGCCAGGGATGCACGACGTAGCCCCGGGCGAAGGGCTCGGAGGCCGCGTACGTGGTGCGACGCATGCCCAGCGGGCCGAGGACGCGCTCGGTCAGCAGGTCGCCCCACGGCGTGCCGGTGATCCGTTCCAGCACGCCGCCGAGCAGCCCGTACGCCAGGTTCGAGTAGTGGTACGTCCGGTGCGGCGGGTATGCGATCTTCTCGGTGCCGACCCCGGTGAGCAGCGTGGCCAGGTCGACGCCCTCGGCCCGCTCCCACCAGTCGCCGCCGGGCTCCCGTTGGAGCCCGCTGGCGTGCCCGAGAAGCTGGCGGATGGTCAGGGCGCCGACGCCGGTGCCGGGCAGGTGCGCGTCGAGGGGATCGTCCAGGGACAGGCGGCCGGCGTCGCGTTCCTGCATGACCAGGGTCGCGGTCATCGTCTTGCTGATCGAGCCGAGTCGGTACTGGAGGTCGCCGTACGGGCGGGGGTGGTCCCCGGCGGTGGCGAGGTGCGCCACCGTGCCGTCACGGACCACGCCCAGCACCAGCGACGGCGTACGGCCGGCGGCCTGTGCCCGGGCGACGAGGTCGTCGATCCGGCGGGTGGTTTCGGGCAGCAGGGGCACGATTGTCTCCTCGTGACGGTGTGACCCGAGGGTACTGATCATGACAATTCGATGACGCGTGCATCGGCGTGTCACGATCAGGTGGTGGATGCGGTGTGGTGGATCGTTCTGGGTGCGGTGCTGGCGATTGCCGAGCTCTTCACGACGACGCTGTTCCTGATCATGTTCGCGGTCGGCGCGTTCGCCGCCGCCGGTGCCGCGGCGCTCGGCGCTCCGGTCGAGGTCCAGGCGATCGTCTTCGCGATCGTGTCGGTGCTGACGGTGCTGGGTGTCCGTCCGACGCTGCGCCGGCACCGCCGGTCGGCGGTGGAGAGCGGCGAGCAGCCGTTCGGTGTGGAGGCGATCGAGGGCAGCACGGCGCTGGTGCTGGAGCCGGTCGGCACCGACCAGGGCATGGTCAAGATCGACGGCGAGTTGTGGCAGGCCCGCGCGTACGACGCGACCCAGTCCTTCGCCCCCGGCGAACGGGTGCAGGTGGTCCAGGTGCGAGGGGCCACCGCGCTCGTGTGGCGGGACGACATTTCTCCGTCCGGGGACCTACCCGAAGCGAAAAGGTGAGCAGATGGAATTCATTCTCCCGGCCCTGCTGATAGCCGTGGCGCTGATCGCGGTGATCACCCTGGCCAAGGCGGTGCGGATCGTGCCGCAGCAGCGCCAGGACGTCGTCGAGCGGCTCGGCAAGTACAAGCGCACCCTCAACCCGGGGCTGAACATCCTGGTTCCGTTCATCGACGCGGTGCGCACCAAGGTCGACATGCGGGAGCAGGTGGTCAGCTTCCCGCCGCAGCCGGTGATCACCTCGGACAACCTGGTGGTCTCGATCGACACGGTCCTCTACTTCAAGGTGGTCGACGCGGTCCGGGCCACCTACGAGATCTCGAACTTCCTCCAGGCGATCGAGCAGCTCACCGTCACGACGCTGCGTAACGTGATCGGCTCGTTGGACCTGGAGCGGGCGCTGACCAGCCGCGAGGAGATCAACCGGCACCTCTCCGGCGTCCTGGACGAGACCACCGGCCGCTGGGGCATCAAGGTCACCCGGGTGGAGATCAAGGCGATCGAGCCGCCGGCCAGCATCCGCGACTCGATGGAGAAGCAGATGCGCGCCGAGCGGGACCGCCGGGCCGCGATCCTCACCGCGGAGGGGCACAAGCAGTCGCAGATCCTCACCGCCGAGGGTGAGAAGCAGTCCGCGGTGCTGCGGGCCGACGGTGACCGGCAGGCTCGGATCCTCCAGGCCGAGGGTCAGGCGAAGGCGATCCGGACGGTCTTCGACGCGATCCACCAGGCGAACCCGAGCCAGAAGGTGCTCGCCTACCAGTACCTGCAGGCGCTGCCGCAGATCGCCCAGGGCAGCGCCAACAAGGTCTGGATCGTCCCGGCCGAGCTGACCAAGGCCCTGGAGGGCATGGGCGGCGCGCTCGGCGGCCTGAGCCAGATGGTGGGGGACGTCCCCGCGCCGGAGGCGGCCGATCACGCGAGCCAGGTCGAGCGCGAGGCCGCGGAGGCTGCGCAGGCGGCGGCGGCAGCCGCGCAGGAGATCCACGACGAGGTACGCGTGGCCGAGGCGCAGGCCACCGGCGGGAAGACCCCGCAGGGGCTGCCGGCACCGGAACCGGTCTCCCCGGCGAGCCTGCTGGCCGACCCGTCGGACCAGCGCGAACGGGGCTGACCTAAACACGAGAACCGCTCATGAGGCGCTCCGGCGCCTGCCACCATCGGTCCTAGGACGGGCGGTGACCAGGCATCGGGGCGCCTCGGCGCGTCCCGCGCCGCCCGTGGGACGGGCGAGGTGAGGCATGAAGGAGCCGGCGAAGCGGGCAGGGTCCTCGGCCCCGGTCGGGGCGCACGACCCCGCCGGACCGCTGGGGACCCGGCGTACCGGCGGAGGGTTCGGAGTGCTGCCGTTCATCGGTGAGCCGGGGCCGGCCGCGCCGGCCACCAACGCGAGCTGGGCCTGGTCGCTGCGCCGGCTCGCCCGGGGGGCGGTGTGGCTGCTGCCCGCGTACGCCGTCCTCTACGGCGTCGTGGCAAAGGCCAGCGACGGCGGCGTGGCGACCGACCCGTACCCGGCCGACGGCCGGCCGATCTACCTGATCGCCTGGGTGGCGGCGGTCTGGCTGGGCCTGCTGGCGCTACTCGCGCTGACCGGGTTGCTGGCCGCGACCCGCAGCCGCTGGTCGGCGGTCGCCGGCCTGCTGGCCAGCATCGCCGGAACGGTGCTCATGCTCCCGTTCGCCGGCCTGGCGGAGCAGACGCCGGTCTTCGGCACCACCGCCCGGATGCTGGTCCTGGTGGGTGCCGGCTTCTACAGCGCGGGATGGCTGCTGACCGGGTGGGCGGTGGCCCGCTCCGGCATGTTCAGCATGGGCGACGGCACCATGCTCATGATCGCCGCTCCGCTGCTCGGCCTGGCCGGCGCGCTGGTCGGCTCGTTGCAGACCTTCGGCGCGATCTTCGCCCTGATCGCCGGTATCGGCATCGGCTACCGCTCCGGCCGCCTGATCCCCGGCGACATCATCCGCGACGCGACAGCCGCCAGCCTCGCCGCCACCCCCACCCCCACCCCCGACCGCCGCCCGTCACCCAGTTGATCAAGGGGTTTGCGTCAACTTCGGGGCGAATCCTGACGCGAACCCCTTGATCAACAGCCCGAGTCGGGTGGGTGCGGTGGGGATGGCGGTGGGGGTGGGGGCGGGGGGGTGGGAAAGTGCTGGTTGGGGGCCGTGAAGTTGCTGACAGTCACCGTCAGGGGTGGTCGGTTGGCGGCTTTCGTGGCAATCCTTGGGCACCATGGCCCTCCGTACGCCGCTGTCGCGGCTGTTCACCGTGCTGCTCGCCGGCGTGCTCGCCGGGCTCGTCCTGGCGGTCGCCGCGCTGCCGGGCAACCTGCTGCTCGGATTCACCGCGCGGGCGACGCTCGGCGGGTACGCCGCACTGCCCGAGGCGCTGCGTACCCCGGCCACGCCCCAGCGCTCCTACCTCTACGCCAACGACGGTAAGACGCTGATCACGACCTTCTACGACGTGAACCGCACCGACGTGCCGCTGGAGGACATCGCCCCGGTGATGCGGCAGGCGATCGTGGCGGCCGAGGACCGGCGGTTCTACGACCACGGTGGCGCGGACCTGCGTGGCCTGGCCCGGGCGCTGGTCGCCAACGTGCGCGGTGGGGAGACCGCGCAGGGCGGCTCGACGCTGACCATGCAGTACGTCCGCAACGTGCTCAAGACCGACCCGGGACGCACCGCGGAGGAGCGCGCGGCGGCCACCGAGCAGACCGTCGGGCGCAAGGTCCAGGAGATCCGGTACGCGACCGCGCTGGAGCAGCGCCTCGGCAAGGACGAGATCCTCAACCGGTACCTGAACATCGCGTACTTCGGGTCCGGCGCGTACGGGATCGCGGCGGCCAGTCAGCGCTACTTCGGCAAGGCCCCGGCCCAGCTCACCCTCGCCGAGTCGGCCCTGCTGGCCGGTCTGGTGCAGTCGCCGGAGGCGTACAGCCCGATCGACGGTGACCGGCAGGCGGCGCTGGACCGGCGGGCGTACGTCCTCGACTCGATGGTCGAGACCGGGGCGGTCAGCGCGGAACAGGCGGCGGCGGCCAGGACCGAGAAGCTCACCCTGCGGCCCACCCCCCAACCCAACGGCTGCACGGCCGTCGCGTCCGGCCACGACGACTGGGGCTTCTTCTGCGACTACCTGCGGAGCTGGTGGCTGACCCAGCCGGCGTTCGGCGCCACCGCCGAGGAGCGGGAGCAGGCGCTGCGGCGGGGTGGCTACACCGTGGTCACGTCGCTGGACCCGCAGGTCCAGGCGACCGCGCAGAAGCAGGCCACCGGCGTGTACTCCTACGACAACGCGCGCGCCCTGCCGATCGCCGCCGTGGAGCCGGGCACCGGCCGTGTCCTCGCCATGGCCGTCAACCGGAAGTACAGCCTGGAGCCGAACCCGGCCGGGCAGACCAACCACCCGAACACCGTCAACCCGCTGATCTCCGGCGGTGACGGCGTGGACGGCTACCAGGCCGGCTCCACGTTCAAGCTGTTCACCATGCTCGCCGCCCTGGAGGCCGGCAAGCCGCTCGCGACCGGTTTCGACGCCCCGAGCCGGCTGCCCACCCGGTACGCCGCCGAGGGCGAGGGCAGCTGCGACGGCCGCTGGTGCCCGGTCAACGCCAACCCGGAGTGGATGGACGGCTACCGGATGATGTGGGACGGCTTCGGCCGCTCGGTGAACACCTACTTCGTGTGGCTCGCCGAGCAGGTCGGGCCGGAGAAGGTGGTGGAGATGGCGCAGCGCCTCGGCATCACCTTCCGGGCCGACGCCGACGCCGCCTTCGCGGCGGACAACGCCGAGAACTGGGGTTCGTTCACCCTCGGCGTGGCCGCCACCACCCCGCTGGACCTCGCCAACGCGTACGCGACGGTGGCCGCCGAGGGCACGTACTGTACGCCGCTGCCGGTGGTGTCGGTCACCGCCGCCGACGGTACGCGGGTGCCGGTCGGCGACCCGTCCTGCGAGCGGGTGCTCGACGCCGACGTGGCCCGCGCCGCCACCGACGCGGCCCGCTGCCCGGTCGGCCAGCAGTCGGCGTTCGGCCAGTGCAACGGCGGCACCGCCACGTCGGTGAACCGGATCCTGGACGGCCGTCCGGTGGCCGGCAAGACGGGCAGCTCGGAGGAGAACGGCGCGGAGAGCTTCGTCGGCTTCACCCCGCAGGTCGCGGTCGCCGCCATCGCGGCCAACCCGGACGACTCGACCGACTCCGTCGGCGGCCCCGTGCAGGCCCGCGTGATCGACGCGGTGGCCCGGATGATCGCCACGGCCGTCGACGGCGAGCCGGAGCAGGCGTTCGGTGTGCCCAGCCGGGACCTGGTCGGCGAGCCGCGCCGCCCGGTGGAGCG